>JAUJLZ010000358.1 GCA_030447125.1 Acidimicrobiales bacterium | reverse complement strand
CGTCGTCGGCGAACTTGGGGAGCTGGCCGCTGGCGGTGATGGTGGCGGTGCGCACGAGCGTGGGCGGGCGGATCTCTTCGAAGGCATCGGCGTGGCTGTCCAGCGCCCAGGCGGTCAGAGCCCGGACCAGACGGGCCCCGGCCCCTCGGTAGAGCGGGAACATGGAGCCGGAGATCCTCGCCCCCCGCTCCAGGTCGAGGATGCCGAGCGCGGCGCCCACCTCCCAGTGGGGCACCCGCTGGTGCTTCCCGTAGGCGTCGGGGTCGCCCTCCACCCGGACGACCACGTTGTCGGCCTCGCCGGCGCCGTCGGGAGCGTCGTCGGCGGGCAGGTTGGGGATGCGTAGCAGCAGGTCGCGCAGCTCGGCGCCGACGGTCTCAGCCTCGGCCGCCAGCGCCTTCTCCTGGTCGCCCAAGCGCCGGCTGACCTGCATGCGGGCCTCGGCGCCCTCGTGGTCGCCCTCCCGGCGCAGCCGGCCCACCTCCTTGGAGAGCACGTTGACCTTGGCCCGCACGTCGTCCCGGCGCTCGGCCAGGCGGCGGTGGCGGCCGTCGAGCTCGGCCAGTCGGTCGAGCTCGGCCGGGTCGGCTCCCTTGCGGCCCAGGCCGGCCTTGAGGACGTCGAGCTCGCTGCGGACCCGGCGGACGTCGAGCATGGCCGCCGACCGTAGCCTGCCTCCCCCGGCCAACCCCTCTCGTTGCCGGTCCGGCGGTAGCGTCCGCACCTCATGGGTGCTGCGCCTGTCGTAGAGGTCGCCGGGCTGGTGGTGCGCTACGGCAAGGTCGTGGCCGTCGACGGGGTGAGCTTCGAGGCCCACGCCGGCGAGGTCCTGGCTCTCCTCGGCCCCAACGGGGCGGGCAAGACCACCACGGTGGAGACCCTGGAGGGCTACCGCCGGCCCGACGCGGGCACGGTCTCGGTCCTCGGGCTCGACCCCATCGCCGATCACGCCGAGCTGACCCGCCACGTCGGAGCCATGCTGCAGCGCGGCGGCGTCTACCCGGGCATCCGCCCCCGGGAGGCGCTACGCCTCTTCGCCGCCTTCTACCACCCCGACCACGAGGACCCCGACGAGCTCCTCGAACGGGTGGGTCTGGCCTCGGTCGCCGGCTCGACGTGGCGGGCGCTGTCGGGCGGCGAGCAGCAACGCCTGTCGCTGGCCCTGGCCGTGGTCGGCCGGCCCCGGGTGGCCTTCCTCGACGAGCCGACCGCCGGGGTGGACCCGGGCGGGCGCCTGGTCGTTCGCGAGGTGGTGCGGGATCTGGCCGCCGCCGGGACAGCGGTAGTGCTGACCACCCACGAGCTGGAGGAGGCCGAGCGGGTGGCCGATCGGGTGGTCATCGTCAACCGGGGCCGCGTGGTGGCGGCCGGGGCGCCGGCGGAGCTCACGTCGAGCGGCGGACCCGGCGAGGAGATCCGCTTCGGTGCACCCGCCGGCCTGGACACGCCGGGCCTGGCCGCCACGCTCGGAGCGGCGGTCGAGGAGGTCACGCCCGGCGAGTACCGGGTGGCCAGCGCCCCCACACCGGCGACGGTGGCTGCCCTCACTGCCTGGCTGGCCGAAGCCGACCTGCCCCTGGCCGACCTGCGGGCCGGGCGCCAGACGCTCGAGGACGTGTTCCTGCGCCTGACCAGGAACGAAGAGGCCCCGTCGTGACCGCCACCGCCGTGGTGGCCCAGACCCGGGTCGAGCTGGCCCTGACCCTGCGCCGGGGCGAGTCGGTGCTCCTCACCCTCGGGATCCCCGTGCTCCTCCTGGTGTTCTTCTCCGCGGTCGACGTGCTGCCCCTGCCCGCCGGGGTGACCGAGCCGGTCGACTTCCTCGCCCCCGGGATCCTGGCCCTGGCCGTGATGTCGACGGCCATGGTCAGCCTGGCCATCGCCACCGGCTTCGAGCGCTCCTACGGGGTGCTCAAGCGCCTGGGATCCACCCCGCTCGGGCGGCCCGCGCTGCTGGCGGCCAAGACCCTGGCCGTCCTCGCCGTGGAGGCGCTCCAGGTGGTGGTGGTGGTGGCCGTGGCCGCTGCGCTGGGGTGGCGCCCTGAGGGGAGCGCGGTGATGGCCGCTGGCGCCATCCTCCTGGCCACGGTGGGCTTCGCCGGCCTCGGCCTGCTCATGGCCGGCACCCTGCGGGGCGAGGTCACCCTGGCCGCCGCCAACGGCCTGTACCTGGTGCTCCTGCTCCTCGGGGGCATGGTCTTCCCCCTCGACCGCCTGCCCGCCGCGCTGGAGGCCGTCGCCCGCCTGCTGCCCGCTGCGGCCCTGTCCGAGGCCCTCGACGCCGCCCTGTCGGCACCGGCCACGGTGGCCGCCGGCCCCTGGGCGGT
>JAUJLZ010000357.1 GCA_030447125.1 Acidimicrobiales bacterium | reverse complement strand
ACCAGAGCGACGCTGCCCGAGGCGAGGCCGGCACCGACGGCGACGAAGGCCTCGATGACGTTCCAGGCGACTGTGAACGTCTCGAGCCGCAGCGCCCGCCGGTGCAGGCCCGCTCGTTCCCCCGTGCCGGCTGGGGCGATCACGCCGACCTGACCTTGCGGCCGGTGCCGAAGTTCGGGCACGTCCCGACGGTGTCGCCCGCCACGGCTACGACCCCGTCAGCGGCCGCCAGCAACTCCTCCACGCCGTCGAGCAGCCGGTAGTGGACCTCCCGGCCCTTCCGCTCCCGGGCGACCAGACCGCAGTCCCATAGGCAGCACAGGTGCGCCGAGGCGTTCGCCTGCGTCAACCCTGTGGCCTCGATGACGTCCGATACCCGGCTCGGGCCCGATCGGAGGTGCTCCAGGATCGCCATGCGGCTCCGGTCGGCCAACCCCCGAAACAGGGATAGTCGTTGCTCCATGGAGACCACGATGAGAGACAACTGTAGAGTCATACAACTGGACAGTCATACAACGACGGCCAGAGTGTGTTGATGCGCAGCCGCGGGTGGTTCCTTACGACGGCCGCGACGGCGCTCGCGGTTGACGCCGCATCCAAGGTCGCAGCGGTCCGATACCTCGCCGACAGCGACGTGGAGCTCATCGGGTCAGCGATCGCGCTGCGCCTGGGGTACAACTCTGGGGTCGCGTTCGGCCTCGGCGCCGCCATCCCTTCGGTTGTCGTGACCGCTGTCACCGCGGTGGTCACCGCGTGCATCGCCGTGGCCGGGTGGCGCGACGCGTTGGGCCATCCCGTCGCGGCGGGCCTTGTCCTCGGTGGAGCGCTCGGGAACGTCTTGGACCGCATGCTCGGCGGAGGCGTGGTCGACATGATCGACATCGGCAGCTGGCCGACGTTCAACGTTGCCGACACCCTCCTGAACCTGGGCGTCATCGCCGCCGTCCTCAAAGGGCTCGGACGCAGCGACCAAAGTCGCCGCCCTGACCGTCGCCGCTAGGGCAAGGGGGCAAGGGGCAGTAGTCCGGCCGAGCGTCCTCATGGACTCGCCTATTGCGGCAGGCCTCCCGATGAGGACATGTCCTCAGCACAGCGTGCTGCAAGGACCTGTCGAACGAGGTTCGCCTTGACAGAACGACCGGAGATCGGCAGGTGGTGCGAGGCGCGAGGGTGCATCGCGGCGCTGACAGTGGCGTAGCGCTGCGCCAGCGCGGCGGCCAACCCCGGCACCGGCACCGGGTCCTGCGCCCCGGCGGCCAGGGTGACCGGAACATTCGCGGCGTCGAGGGTCTGGGCGCCTCCTGCCAGCCGCCAGCCATGATCATGCCCTCCATGGCTCCGACATAGGACGCCCACGTGTGCTGGGACGCGCGCCGGGCCAGGGCCACGGGCACGGTCGGCGTGACCGCCACCGCCAGCCACCCCGCGCTGGCCGGCTGGGCGCAACAGGTCAGCTTGCAGGCCAGGTGGGCGAGGGGGCCGTCCAGTGCAAAGAGCGCCTCCAGCAGGCCCATGGCCGCGATGTGGTGGCGAGCTTCGGCCCGACTGCGGTACAGCGGTGGAACACGGTGAACGTGATGAGCAGCGGCGCCGGCAGGAAGTGAATGCCAATGTGCAACGCGAAGAGGTCCATCCACGCCTGGTGGACTTGGTCCCATGAGCACGAGGATCTCCTGGCCATGCTCAGCCAGGCGGGGGTCGAAGGTGCGTAGCGGACGTGCCTGCGCCCATCGATCACTGCATAGCCGGAGCCGATGCCACCGTCGCGGGTGCGAAGCGCGTAGGCAGCGGCGACGTCCGGCTCCGCGGTAAGCACAACCTCCACGTCGATGGGAGGGGGCCTGCAGCTTCGGCAGATGACCACGAGAGTCGGCTCGCCGCCCTCCATGCCCAGTCGATCGGCGAGCGGCGCCGGCTCGTCGAGGTAGAGCAGGTCGAGCTGGCGCAGCGCCACGACCGGCCCATGGAGGCGGTAGGCCGCAGACGTCGTCAAGCCCACCACCCCAGCAGCGGCAGCGGCCACCACCGCCAGCACGGCCGTGAGGACCCTGGTGGGAGACGGTGGTGTCGGGCCCAAGGACACCCCTGGAGCGGTCGTCAGCCGAGCCGGGCATCAGCGAGGCCTACCGCCCGTTCGCACAGTTGGCCCTGGTTGTCACCTCCGCAGCAGCGGGCGGACACCTAGGTCGCCACGTGCACAGCCTTGGCCTCCTTGGCATCCGGCGCCTCGGTGCGACCGACGCTGGCGATGGCGTCGAAGAGCAACGACGGCCGACCGCCGATGGAGTTGATGAAGATGGTGGTCACGCTGGCCGCCATGGCCACCATGGCCC
>JAUJLZ010000356.1 GCA_030447125.1 Acidimicrobiales bacterium | reverse complement strand
GGCGCAGGAAGTACATGTAGGGGCTGGGGTTGACCTGGCGCAGCACCCGGTAGAGCTCGAAGGGCTCGGCGTCGAGGGTGAGGTCGAAGCGCTGCGACAGCACCACCTGGAAGATGTCACCATCGAGGATGTGCTCCTTGGCCACCTCCACGGCCTTGACGAACATGCCGGGTCCCATGGTGGAGCGCACCTCGGGGAGCGCGTCGGTGGGATCGGGAGGATCGACGACCGGCTCGGAGGTGGGCTGGGCCCCGTCGGCGGCCAGGGCCTCGATGCGACCGACGGCAGCGTCGTAGGCGGCGTCGAGCTCGTCGTCGCTGTGCTCGGGCGCCACGATCACGTTGTCGATGAGCGTCACCCGCTGGCGCCAGTGGTCGAACACGGCCAGCTGGCCGATGACGCTGAGCAGGGCGTCGGGTACGCCCTGGTCGTCGTCGGGGGCATCGGGGAGGTGCTCGACCTCACGCACCACGTCGTAACCGAGGTAGCCGACCAGGCCACCGTGCAGGGGAGGGAGCTCAGGCAGCGAGGGCGAACGGTAGGCGGCCAGGATGGCCTCGACGGCGGCCAGCACACCCTGGTCGAGCGGGACCGACGGGGGCAGTGCGCCCTCGAGCTCGATGTGCCCGTGGCGGGCCACCAGGGTAGCCAGGGGGTTGCGGCCGACGAAGGAGAAGCGCGACCAGCGCACCCCCTGTTCCACCGACTCGAGCAAGAAGCCGGGAGCGTCGCCCACCACCCGGGCGAAGGCGGCCACCGGGGTGATCAGGTCGCCCAGGACCTCCCGCCACAAGGGCACGACGGTGTGGGTGCGGGCCAGGGCCCGGAACTCCTCCCGGCTCGGTCGTAGCACGGCGGGGCTTCAGCCGTCGCCGAAGCGGCGGGTGAAGCAGGTGCGGTCGCCGGTGTGGCAGGCCCCCCTCCCCTCCTGTTCGACCACGAACAGCAAGGTGTCGCCGTCGCAGTCGTAGTAGGCCCGACGGACCCACTGGCGGTCGCCGGAGGTGTCGCCCTTGGCCCACTCCTCCTGGCGGGAGCGGCTCCAGAACACCGTGCGGCCACTGTCGAGGGTGCGGCGCAGGGTGGCCGCGTTCATCCACGCCATCATGAGCACGTCGCCGGTGGCCTCGTCCTGGACGATGGCCGGCACCAGTCCGGCGGCGTCATAGCGCACCGAGGCCAGGTCGGCCTCGGTGGCGGTGATGGGGGTGACGACGGCCACGAGGGCCATGGTAGGCCGACGAGCACCCGTTGCCGGGGGCGGTTTCGCAGGCCCCTCGTAACCTGGGTGCATGCCGGCGACCAGGGACGTCCGACCGCCCACCTTCGACGACGTGGAGGGCGAACGCCTCCACCGCAAGCAGCGGCTGGCGGCGGCGCTGCGCATCTTCTCCCGCCTGGGCTACGACGAGGGCGTCGCGGGCCACATCACGGTGCGCGACCCGGGCCGCCCGGACCACTTCTGGGTCAACCCCTACGCCCGCTGGTTCGGCCACCTGCGGGCTTCCGACCTGGTCTTGGTGGACGAGGCCGGTCGGGTGGTGGAGGGCGACGCGCCGGTCAACGTGGCCGCCTTCGCCATCCACTCCCAGATCCACGCTGCCCGGCCCGACTGTGTGGCCTCGGCCCACGCCCACTCGGTACACGGCAAGGCCTGGTCGTCGCTGGGTCGTCTCCTCGACCCCATCACCCAGGACGCCTGTGTCTTCTACGAGGACCACGCCCTGTTCGACGACTACACCGGCGTGGTCCTCGAGGTCGAGGAGGGCAAGCGCATCGCCCACAGCCTGGGCGGGTCCAAGGCCGTCATCCTGCGCAACCACGGGTTGCTGAGCGTGGGCCACAGCGTGGACGAGGCGGCCTGGTGGTTCATCGCCATGGACCGCAGCTGCCACGCCCAGCTCCTGGCCGAAGCGGCGGGGACGCCGATCAGCATCGACGCCGAGACGGCCCGGCTGGCTGCCGGCCAGGTCGGGGGCCACCACGCCGGCTGGCTCGGCTTCCAGGGCCTCTACGAGTGGATCGTGGCCCTCGAACCCGACCTCCTGGAGTAGCCGTCGCGGCCCTAAGAGACCTTGGCCCGCTCCTCGGCTTCAGCCACGATGGCGGCGGCCCGGGCCCGGGCCTCGCGCAAGAGGGCGCGCGACGCCCGCTGGGCCAGGGGGAGGCGGGCGTAGACCTCATCGGACAGCTCCACGGGATCGGCGAGGGGCACCGGTACCAGCACCGGGCCGGGTGCGACCCTCGAGACGTGGTCGAACTCGACTTCCTCGGAGTCGTCGGCCCGCTCGCTGTCGTCGGACCGCTCGCTGTCGTCGGACCGCTCGCTGTCGTCGG
>JAUJLZ010000355.1 GCA_030447125.1 Acidimicrobiales bacterium | reverse complement strand
GCCCCGCAGGCCCTGGACAACGAGAAGCACCCCAAGACCGACCATGGCCCCCAGGACGGCGTTCACGCCGCTCGCCCCCGCCCCAGGACGCGACGGTCGAAGCCCACCCGCTCCAGGCGAGCCAGGGTTTCCTCACGTAGCGGGTAGCCGGGCACCGCCCGGCCGTCGGGTCCGGGCCGGAAGACCTCATTGGTCGTCACCTGCTCGTCCTGGGCGCCGGTCACCTCCCGGACGCTGTTCACGCAGCGCACCCCGCCGGCCCACCCGACGTGCACCACCAGGTGCACGGCGTTGGCCACCAACAAGTTGGTGTACCGAGGCTCGAGGCGTTCCTCGGTCATGGCGGCGTACATGGCCAGACGGCCGAACACCCCGCTGCTCGACTCGGCGTGGACCGAGCACATCGAGCCGTCGTTGCCCTGGCTCATGGCCAGCAGCATGGGCAGGACCTCCTTGCCCCGCACCTCGCCCACGATCACCCGGCTGGGGTTCATCCGCAGACCGGAGCGGACCAGGCCGGCCATGGAGACTTCGCCCACACCCTCGATGTTGGCCGAGCGCGCCTCGAGGGTCTCGAAATCGGGATGCAGGTCGGCGAAGCGCTCCAGGCCCAGCTCGAGGCTGTCCTCCACGGTGATCAGCCGCTCCTCGGCGGGGATCTCGTTGATCAGACACCGCAGGAGGGTGGTCTTGCCGGTGTTGGTACCGCCGCTGATGACGATGGTGCGTCGGGACAGCACCGCAGCGGACAGAAAGTGGGCCAGGCCCTCGTCCAGCATGCCCATGGCCGTCAGCTGATGCAGGCGGTTGAGGGCCCAGTTGTGGCGGCGGATGGTGACGTTGGGCCGGCTGGTGACGGCCATGAGGGCGTGGAGGCGGTCGCCGTTGGGCAGCTGCATATCCAGCTCCGGGTTGGCGTAGTCCCACCGCTTCTCGCTTCGCCCCAGACGACGGGCGGCGGTGGCGATCATGTCCACCAGCTCCTCGTCGCTGTCGGCCACCGGCTCACCCCGGACCTTGCGGCCGTCGGGCAGGCTCAGCCACACCGAGTCGGCACCGGCGATGTGGATGTCGGTGTAGCCGGCGGGATCCTCGATGTAGCGCTGGATGCGACCGAGGCCGTGGAGCGAGTCCATGACCGCCTGGCTCAGCGCCGCCTCCGCCACCCGGTCCAGCGGGTCGCGACCCTCCTGGAGCGCCACGTCAGCCATAGCCGCCAGCCGATCGGCGATCAGCTTGCGCGACAGCATCCGCTCGTCTTCCAGACTCAGCCGACCGCGGCCAGCGTCGTCCGCCGCGGCCTGGCGCTCCGAGACCAATGCACCCACCTCGGCGTGCAGGCGCCCCACCAGGGCCGGGTCGACGCTGCTCACGGCCGCCCCGTCCTTAGCCTCTCGGGCAGGCTGACGCTGACCGCCCCTTCGTCTACTGGCCACCGCGGCTGCTCGCCTTCGATGGGAACGACATCGGAGCTCGCAGCCAAGCGACCGGCGAGGGCCAAGGCGCTGCGAGCGAACGGCGAACGTCGGAGCACTCGGGCGCTGGCACCGCCCTCCAGGGCCCGCGCCCCCCGAGCGTCCTCGGCCATCACCCCGAGGACCTCCGCGCCGAGCACCTCGGACACCTCGGCCGGGCTGTAGGGCCGCTCCCCTACCAGGACCAGGCCCAGGGGGGCCAGCTCCGCCAGCACGCCCACCCGCTGGGCCAGCACCTGCAGCTCCTCCACCCGGGGGCGAACCACCACCACGAGCCGAGAGGCGCAGCGCACCAAATCAAGTGCGGGAGAACCTGGGCGGAGCCGGCCGCAGTCGGCCAGGGCCATCACGTCGGGTTGTCGGGCCAGCCAGGTGCCGACGTCCTGGCCCGCAGTCCGCAAGGCGGCGATGACCGAGTCAGCGCCGTCGGGGCCAACCACCACCCCGATGCCGCCCGGGAGCTCCTGGGTATGGCGGTCCAGCTCGCCGGCGCCGAGGCCCCGCCGGGCGGCGGTGGCCAGACTGGTCAGCCCGGGGCTCTCGCCGGCCCGGCCGAGACCGTAGCGGGCGGCCAGGACCCCGCCGTCGGGGTCGGCCTCGACCACCACCGGAGCGGGTGTTTCCGGCCAGCTGGCGGCGAGGGCCAAAACGGTGGCGGTGACGCCGGGCGATGAGCGGACCGAGCCGAAGCAGATCAGTCCCATTGGCGCCCCTAGCGTCCCGCCACCAGGGCCAGCCGGATGCGATCGGCGGACGCCCCGGCGGCCACGTCCGACAGCTGACCCTCGTCAACCAACAGCGAGACGAAGGTCTCGCCCTGGGTCCCAATGGGGGCGACGTCGTAGAGCTGGGCGGCGTCGGTGAT
>JAUJLZ010000067.1 GCA_030447125.1 Acidimicrobiales bacterium | reverse complement strand
CCACGCAGAAAGAAGCAGAGCCTCACGTAAATGCGGCAGTCCGCAGTAAATGCCCCTTTTACTGCGGAGCCTCCCATGGCCGCCCTTGGGATCCCGGGAGATGTCGCACCCCCGGCGTAAGGTGACACCGACATGTTTACTGCCATCTCGCCCTCACATGCCGAGGAAGGAAGCGCCATGGGTCAGTTGCAGATCGACGGCTGGGGCATGGCCCAGGCCGACCTGGAGCGCAGCTGGGCGGGCCGAGAGCTGGTCGACCGCTGCTGGCTGTTCCGATCGCCCGCCAACTGGACGCTCGTGACCATGCGCCGCAGCGTGCGCTACGACGACCACGACCAGCCCAGCGGTGGCCACGCCACCATCACCTCCCGGGAGTTCTTCACCCTCGACGAGGTGGCCGAGGAGGTGGAGCGCACCTACATCAGCGGGTCCTGGCTGGAGTTGCTCGACGCCGGCTACGAACACGACGCCGAGCTCTACCAGGCCTGGGTGCCCGAGCGGATCCGCCGGGACTTCGACGGGGCCTCGCTCCAGCGCAAGGACCTGGCGCTCTACAGCGGTCTGTTGGCCGGCGACCCGCTGCCGGCGCCGGGACGCCAGCAACGGGGCTGGGAGTACGAAGCCGTCGACCACATGGCGGCCCATCTGGCCGGTCTCGGCTTCGATGTCCTCGATGAGCAACCGGCCGTCGACGACGCCCCGAGCGACTGGGGCGACCCGACCCTCGGCGCGCTGCGGGTCCGTCGCTACGGCTGGGAGGCCACCGGCATCGTGCGGGTCGACGGCGCCGGTGAGGTGTTCATCCGCCTCGACCCCGACGCAGTGGCCGGCCCTCTGCTCCAGCCTGTCCCCGACGACGAAGAGGGCTGGTGAAGCTGACACCGCGGGGAGGCCCCGATCAGCGTGGTCGCGGGCGCTGACGCCAGGTGAGCTCCCTCGCCCGTCTGCCTCGCCCCACCAGCGTCGCCCTTGGCCCGGCGGTGGAGGTGTTCCTCGTCGACGGGACTTGGCGGTGACCACCCGCCGGGTCTACGAGCTCACCCTGGCGGCCCTGGCTGCGGATCTCGGGACCGACGTCGAGGTGGCCAGCATCACCCGGGACGACCTCCGGTCCTTTCTGCGCTCCCGCCACAGCAAGGCGGCGGCGAAGACCTGGAACCGGGTGGTGGCCACCCTCGGGTCGTTCTTCGCCTACTGCGCCCGCCAGGGCTGGGTGGGGGTGTCGCCTGCTGTGGGCCTCGAGCGCCATCGGGAGCGAGCCGACCGGGTGCAGGTCGGGCGGACCCGGGCCATCGCCCTCGAGGAGCTCGAGGCGTTCCTAGGCGCCCCTAGCCACTCGCTGCGGGAGCGGGTCCTGTGGCGGATGCTCTACGAGACCGCAGCCCGGGCCCAGGAGATCCTCCTGCTCGACGTCGGAGACCTCGACATGGCCAACAAGCGGGCCATGGTCATCGGCAAGGGAGGAAACGCCGAGCCGATCGGGTGGGAGACCGCCACGGCGCGGCTGCTCCCTCGCTACCTCGCCGGGCGGGCCGACGGGCCGTTGTTCATCTCCAGCCTGGCGCCCGTCCCGTCCCGCCAGCCGGCGGCCGCCGACGCTGCGCCCGGCACCGGCCGGGCCCGGCTGTCGTACCGGAGAGCGGCCGAGGTCTTCCGCGTGGCCAGCGGCGGCTGGACGCTGCACCAGCTCCGCCACAGCCGGCTGACCCACCTGGCGGAGGCTGGCGTCCCCGGCCCGCTGCTCATGACCAAGAGCCGTCACGGGAGCGTCAAGACCCTCAACCTCTACGCCAAGCCCACTTTCGAGGCGGTGGCCGAGGCTACTGCCCGCCTCGATCCCGCCCGGCGTCGAGGAACACCCCGCTGAGGAAGACCGCCCGGTTGGAGGCCCAACACAAGAGGTGCGGCCGCGTTCAGGATCCTGCACAGATCCTCATCACGGGCCTAACGAGCGCTGGCGGACGAGCAGCCGATCGGCTGCGGTCACGGTGAGCCTCATGGCCCCAGACGACGGCTCGCCGCTTCCTTTCCGCCCGTTCACTGGCTGGCGGAAGCAAAGCGACCCGGATCCGGAGGCGGTGGCAGAGCTCTACCGGAGCGGCGTGACGCAGAAGGAGATCGCGCGCCGCCTCGGGGTCAGCCTTCAGCGGGTCGCCGAAGCGCTTGCCGCCGCTGGTGTGGACCGCAGGGAGTCGGGACGAGCCTGCCCGGTTGGCGCCGTGGAGCTGCGCCGCCTCATGCAGGTGAAAAGGAAGCGCACGAAAGCACCATAGGCCCGGTGGCCCGCTGTTACCGCCCTACAATCAGCACCGCTGCGCACACAGGGCGGTGGCGGGGGCAGAGGAGGAGGAGGAAGAGGAAGGCACGGGCGGCGAGGAAGCAACTGGGGGTGCTCGATGGGCCTGAACCATGAGAGTGAGAGCGCCGTGACGCCTGACCGGCGACGGGAGGAGGTGTTCACCGTGGTGGTTAACCACGAGGGGCAGCACTCGATCTGGCCCGCAAGGCGCCCGCTGCCGGCGGGCTGGACCGAGACCGACACCCATGGCGACCGGGAGGCATGTCTGGCCCACATCGAGCAAACCTGGACCGACCTGCGCCCGCTCAGCCTCCGTCGCCGGATGGAGGCCGGCGTCCCAGAAGTGCCATCGTGACGAACCGACGTGGGCGTGGCTGCTGAGCCCATCGTCGAGGTCGAGCGCCTGCTGGGCGAGGCGCTGGCCCGACGAGGGGTCCACGGGGCCGACGCCGATTTCGTGGTGGCCGACCTCCTCTCCGCCCAGCTCGAGGGCAAGGCCACCCACGGCGTGGCCAAGATCCTCCTCATCGACGCGGTTCTGCGGGAGCGCCAGGGCGAACCCGTCGTCCGGCGGCGGCGGGGCGGGATGGCGTTGGTCGACGGGCGCCGCCAGATCGGACAGCTGGCGGGGCGGTTCTGCGCCGAGCTGGCCATCGAGCTGTGCGCCGAGGCGGGGACGGGCCTGGTGGCGCTGACCAACGCCGCACGCTTCGGTCGCCTCGCGCCCTACGGCCGCCTGATCGCCGACCAGGGCCTGGTCGCCTTCGTCACCAACAACGCCGGTCCGCCGGTGGTGGCGCCGTTCGGATCGATCGATCCCGTCCTCGGCACCAACCCCGTCTGTTTTGCCTTCCCCGGGCGCCAAGCCAGCGTGGTGATCGATCTCAGCACCGCCGAGCGGGTCTGGGGCGAGGTCCGGGGGGCGGTGCTCGAGGCCCGTCCCCTGCCCCCGGGGGCGTTCCTCGACGCCGACGGGCGCCCCACTGGCGATGCCGCCTCGGCGGCGTCCGTGCTGGCCTTCGGCGGCCACAAAGGTTCCGCCCTGTGCCTGGCACTGGAGTTGCTGGTGGGGGTCCTGACCGGGGCCCAGATGGGCCTCGAGGTAGGCGGCGAGTACGACCTCGGAGCGGTGTTCCTCGCCGTCAGCCCGGGCGCCCTGGCGCCGGGAGGCGACCCCGAAGCGGCGGTGGAGCGCCTGGTCGACTCGGTCAGGGCCAGCCGGCCGGCACCGGGCCACGACGTCATCCTCGCCCCCGGTGATGGGGCAGCGGCCCGGCGGGAGGCGGCCCTGGCTGGGGGAGTGGTCACAGTCGACCCGGCGACCATGGCACGGCTGCGGCGGATGGCCGTCTCCGACGAGGGCGGCCTCGAACCGTCGGACCGGCTCAACTGAGATCGCCGGAGGCGGCGGCCCTGGCCCAACCCGGGCTCAGCCCAGGGCCGGGACCACCGGGCGGCGGCCCAGCTCGTGGCAGAGCTCCGCCACCTTGTCCATGGCCGTGCCCACCACGGCGGGCTCACGGGCCAAGGCGATCCGAACGAAGTGATCGTGGCCGGGCTGGAGTGTGCCTGAGGGCGCCAGCGGGTGGAAGAAGTCGCCGGCGCTGATGACCCCGACCCCTTTCTCGGCCAGGAGGATGTCGGCGAAGACCGACGCGGTCAGGCCGGCGGGGGTGACGTCGAGGAGCAACAGGCTGCCGGCGTCGGGGGAGGAGGCCACCAGGGGAAGGTGGAGGCAGACCTGCCTCACCAACTTCAGGTTGGTGGCGACGAGCGCCGAGAGGTGGTGGAACCAGCGGTTGCTGGCGGCCGCGGTGAGGAGGGCCAGGAACAGGAGCTTCTGGCGCCGGGAGACGTCGAACTGCAGGACGTTCAGGCGCTGGCGCACGGACTCCCGCACGTTCGGACTGCAGAACACGAACCCCAGCTTTTCGTGGTTCAGCCCGAAGGTCTTGCCCGTGTCCCAGAGCAGCACCCACTTGAGGTCGGGCACGGCGAAATCGGCCAGGACGGGAATGTCGATGCCCTGGGGATTGACCAGGGCGAAGCACTGGTCGAGCACGAGGGTGACATCGTGCTCCCGGGCCAGGGCCACGAGGGCGCTCATCTGCGCCCCGGTGACGACGTTGCCGCTCGGGTTGTCGGGGCTGGAGACCACGATGCAGCGGGTGTCGTGGCGCAGCGACGCCGCCAGCGCCTCGACGTCGAGGTCGAAGCCCGGCCCTGATGCCGCCACGTAGATCGCCTCCACCCCGGCGTGCTCGCTGATCATGGCGCTCACCATGTCCACCGAGGGGGTGGTGGTGACGACCGAGCCTCCGTGGCCGACCTGGCTGACGAGCACCCGGTCAAGAGCCACGCTGCCCGAGAAGGTGACGAACCCGTTGACGGCGTGGCCTTCGTCGATCCCCAAGCAGCGGCACGTGGCTTGGAGCAGTTCAGCGTCGAGCGCGGCCTGCGCCGTCGCCGAGAGCTTCGACGGAACCGAGTAGGCCAGGTCGGCGTCCACGCCGGCGGCGAGGAGCTCGCACAGCCACGCCGGGAGAGCGACCTGGGGGTAGCCGAGGCCGAGGTCGATGTCGGCGGTTCGGGCGATGGCCAGGCCGTGGTCGGTGAGTTGGGACGCCAGCGGCCCGACCGGGGCCGTCACCGACGAGGCCCACTGACGGGGAGCTCGGACAGCCTGGGCTGCGGGTTGGCCCCGACGGCCGAGAAGACCGCGCCCAGACCCTCGCACAGCCGGGCCACGGTGGTGTCGTCGTAGAAGGCGGGCTTGTAGCTGAACCACCCCGAGAGCCCGTCACCCTCGTCGAGGAACGTGAGGCTCAGTGGGTGGAGCTGGCCCCGGAAGTACACCTCGTCCAGCCCGCTTCCATCCGCTTGCCGCACCACGGCCGAGCCCGGCGCCGGAACACCGCTGGACACGTGGAAGTACAACAACTCGACGGGCAGAGCCGCCGCTACCCGGAGGGGGTCGGCCGGGCCGGGGAAGTCGGGGAGCACCGCCTCGCGGATCCGCAGGAACGGGACGTCCTGATGCTCGAAGAGGCCGAGCACGGCGTCACGGGTCCGTCCCACGATCGTCTCGAACGTCGGGTCACCGGCAAGCGAGGTGCGGATCCGGCCCACGCCGGCGAACATGCCGATGAGGCCGTCGACCTCCTGGTACTGGCGACCGCTCATGGTGGTGCTGAGCACGATGTCGGTCAGGCCACCGGCACGGCTGAACAGCACCTCTGCGGCGGCCGCACACACCACGAAGCTGCTGGCGTGGGTCCTCCGGGCCAGCAGCCGCACGGCTTCGGTCGTGGGGGAGGCCAGGCTGAACACCTGGCGCTCGACCCGGCGACTGCGGTTGGCGGGGACCCGGTCGAACGGGACGCAGGGGCCTGAAGGCATCCCCCGGAGGACGTCACGCCAGTAGTCGAGCTGGGCCGCCAACCGGTCCTCGGTCATCCAGCGCCGCTCCCACAAGGCGACGTCGGCGTACTGCACCGGCAGGGGAGCGAGCCGAGGGGCGTCGCCGCCGGCCAGGGCTCGATACGCCGCATCGAGCTCCTCCAAGAAGATGTAGGCCGAGGTCAGGTCACAGACCAGGTGGTCGAAGGTGACCACCAGCTCGCTGAGGTTGGCTGCGAGGTGGAACAGGCACGCCCGGAACAGTGGGGCGGTGGCCACGTCGAACGGTCGGGCGTCCTGCTCGGCGATGCGGCGCTGCAGCTCGGCTTCCCGGTGCTCGGCCGGCACCACCGTGAGGTCGGACACGGCCAAAGCAGTGGGGACAAAGGCGGCGATGACCTGGAGCATCTCCTTGGAGTCGGTGGAGAAGCAGGTGCGCAAGCTCTCGTGGCGCTCGACCAGGTAGGCCACGGCGTCCTCCAGGGCCTTCAGATCGACGGCCCCAGTGAAGCGGCGGTGGACGGTGAGGTTGTAGAGGCCTCGGACCGAAGCCCGGGCGCCGAGGGCGAGCATCTGCTCCTGGGCCAGCGAGACGGGAACGGGCGCTCCCGGCCGGCGGTCCTGGGGGCCGAGCGTCGGGACGGGACTCAGGGGACCATCTCAGGTTTCCAGGCGGGCGGCCAGGGCGGCCACCGTGGGCGCCTCGAAGATGGCCTGCAGAGGGATGGCCCAGCCCAAGGCGCTGCGCAGGCGAGCGATCACCTGGGTGGCCAGCAGGGAATGGCCGCCGAGGTCGAAGAAGTCGTCGTCGAGCCCCACCTCGTCGACGCCGAGCACCTGGGCCCACACGCGGGCCACCAAGCGCTCGGTCGGCGTTCGGGGGCGCGGCGCCGAGGGGGCCGGGGGCGACGGCGTCGTGGCCGGCGGCGGGAGGCCCTCGACGTCGACCTTCCCGTTGGCGGTCAGCGGGAAGGCCTCGAGGGCCACGAACGCCACCGGCACCATGTAGTCCGGGAGTCGGGCGGCGAGAAACTGGCGTAGCTCGCTTGTCACCAGCGTCGCCGTTCCCGCCGCAGTCACGTAGGCGACCAGGTCCCGGTGGCCGGGCCTGTCCTCCTGCACGACCACCAGGGCCTGGGCCACCTGGGGGTGGAGGCGCAGGGCGCTCTCGACCTCGTCCCGCTCGACCCGAAAGCCCCTGATCTTGACCTGGCGATCCTGGCGCCCGACGAAGGAGATGTTGCCGTCGGGTAGGCACCGAACGAGATCACCGGTGCGGTACAGGCGGCTTCCCGGCGCGGCGGCGAAGGGATCGGGCACGAAGCGCTGCGCGGTCAGCCCCGGGCGGTTGAGGTAGCCCCGGGCCAGGCCCGGGCCACCCACGTGCAGCTCTCCGGCCCGGCCGGCAGCCACCGCCTCGCCCGCTTCGTCGAGGATGTGCACGGTGGCGCCGGGGATGGGGCGCCCGATGGGCGGGTCACCCTCGGCGTCGTCATCGGCGGACGGCCAGGCGGCGGGCTCATAGACGGTGGCCAGGTGGCTCACCTCGGCCGAGCCGAAGACGTTGATCCAGCGGGCGCAGGCCCCTCCCACCCGCACCCACTGATGCAGGGCCGAGGCCAGGGCCCGGTCACCCCCGACGACGACCAGGCGGATGCTCTCGGGCACCGTCCGACCCGTGGTGTCCAGGTCCTGGGCCCACTCCTGCCAATAGGCGGTGGGCAGGTTCAACACCGACACCTCCTGGCCGCGGAGCCAGTCCGCCCAGGTGGGGCCAAGGAGGGGGATGTCCTCGAGGCGCAGCACGACGGTCGCCCCCGCTGCCCACGTCGCGAAGAGTTCCTCCACGCTGACGCCGAAGCTGATGGAGCAGAACTGCAGCACCCGGTCCTGCGGGTTGAGCCCGTATCGCTGAGCAGCCACCAGGGTGTTGTGCACCAGACCCCGATGGCCAAGCATCACCCCCTTGGGCCGGCCGGTCGACCCGGAGGTGTAGAACAGGTAGGCGAGGTTGTCGGATGAGACCACCCGCGGGGGGCGCTCGGAGGGCTGGTGGGCGAGGCCGGTGCCGGCGGCGTCCAGGCATACCCGGTGGGCCGGCCCCGGGGGGAGCCGTCGGACCAGTTCTTGTTGGGTGACCACGACGGGAGCAGCGGTGTCGGCGAGCATGAAGGCCAGGCGCTCGGGGGGGTAGGCGGGATCCAGGGGGACGCAGGCCCCCCCGGCCTTGAGGATGCCCAGCGCGCCCACGGCCAGGTCGGGTGAACGCCGCACCAGGAGCCCGACGGGCACTTCGGCCCCGACCCCGCGGTCCCGGAGGTGGTGAGCCAGCCGGTTGGCCCGGGCCTCGAGCTCGCCGTAGGTGAGCGTGCCGCTGTTCGACTCGAGCGCCACCGCCTCAGGGGCCCGCCTGGCCTGCTCCTCGAACAGGTCGGCCATCGTCCGCTCGCCCACTCAGCCGCATCCTACTTCGCCGGTTCGACGGAGAACTATGGTTGCTCTATGACAAGCGGCGTTCTTGCTCTACGTGTAACTGAGCGGTAGTAGTACCCACATGACGCTCGGAGTGCTACGCGCATGACGCAGTCGACGTGAGTGTCCCGCCAAGTGGTGGAGAAGTGATCTCCGGCGAGGCCAATGGTAGAGCCTCATCGGTACCGGTCGAGCTCAGTTGCCCGCACTCGCCATGCCAGCCAAGGATTTGCAGAGCCTCTGAGGCGATCTGAGGGGACGGTTTCTCAGCCGGCCAGCTGCTTGTCGCCGGAATCGACCCCGGGCAGTCGTGGGGTGGGGACTTGTCGCAGCCTGGCCATCGAGGTCTCCGAGAGGTAGCGGCGTTCCGCCACTGCCCACTCGTCGTGTTGTTCGACGATGACGGCGGTGACGAGGCGGTCGATGGCGGCGTCGTTGGGGAAGACGCCCACGACATCGGTGCGCCGCTTGATCTCGCGGTGCAGGCGCTCGAGGTAGGGATCGGGCCGGG
>JAUJLZ010000354.1:1288-2352 GCA_030447125.1 Acidimicrobiales bacterium | reverse complement strand
GCGCCCGTCGAGCAGCGATGCGAACAGATCCAGGTGGTCGTCCACCATGCGCTCGGTCGAGAACCGCTCTTCCACCACCGCCCGGCACGCCGTCCGATCCAGTTCGTCGACCCGGTGGATGTCGGCGGCCATCTCGTCGCGGGTCTCGCAGAGGAACCCGGTGACGCCGTGGTCGACGATCTCGGGGGCGGCTCCCTGGTTGAAGCTGAGGACCGGTGCCCCACAGCCCAGGGCCTCGATCATCACCAGGCCGAAGGGCTCGACCCAGCGGATGGGGTTGAGCAGGGCCCGAGCCCGGGCCAACAGGTCGTACTTCTGCGCCCCCCCCACCTCGCCCACGTACTCGATGTCGCCCCCGAGCAGCGGCTTGACCTGGTCCTCGAAGTACTCGAACTCGAGCGGCTCACGCATCTTGGCCGCGATCACCAGGGGCACGCCGGCCTGGCGGGCCACGAGCGCCGCCCGCCGGGCGCCCTTGTCCGGGGCCATGCGCCCGAGGAACAGGAAGTACTCGCCCGGCTGTTCGCCGAAAGGCAGCTCGGCCACGTCGATGCCGTGGTGGATGACCCGGGCGATGGGGACCTCGGCGGCGTGGGCGGCCTGGGACCGGGAGATGGCGATGATCGAGACGCAGGGGGCCATGGCCCGGTAGATGTCGAGGAGCTCGCCGTTGAACGGACCGTGGTTGGTGGTGACGGTCCGCAGGTGGGGGAAGCGCCCGGCGTAGATCGGACCGGCGAGGGTGTGGTCGTGCACGATGTCGAAGTCCTGGGCGGCCTCGTAGGCATGGATGACGTGGCGCAGCTCGGGCACCACCGCGCCCATCCGCAGGTGCTCGGCCCGCTCCAGCACGAAGTGGCGGGGCACGGGGCAGGTGGAGTCGCCGGTGGTGCACAACAAGACGTCGTGGCCGGCGCCCTGGAAGCCCCGGGCCAGGCGGTCGACGACCGTCTCGGTACCGCCGTAGAGCGGGGGCGGGATTGGCACCCAGGGGGGAGCGATGAGCGCGATCCGCATGCGGGCAAGGTACTGGATCGCCCCGGCGCCTCCCCGGCCGGGGCCAC
>JAUJLZ010000354.1:0-1188 GCA_030447125.1 Acidimicrobiales bacterium | reverse complement strand
CCGACGACGGAGGCGACCTTCGCTCCCGAGTGCAACGACGTCGGCATCGTGTTCGATGAAGCGACCTCCTTCGTCCTGGAGCGGACGGGCGAGGTCGACGAGGCGCTGACCGTGGCCTACGAGGTCGACGGGTCGGCGGTGGCCGGCGAGCACTACGAGGCTCTTCCTGGTGCGGTCGCCTTCGCTGCCGGGGAGGCGAGGGCCACGGTGGCCACGGAGGTGCTGACCGGCGAGCGGAGCGATCTCGTGGAGCTCCAGCTCAGGATCGTGGACGGGAGCGACTACCAGCCCGGCGTGCCCGACGAGGCGACGATCCGCTTCGTCCGGCCCCGCGATCCGTCACTGCCCCCGCCCGAGTGCGGGTTCTTCTTCGCCGAGGGTGACCGCATCGAGCGAACCGTCGAGACCGGATCCATCCCCGAGCGCCTCGTCGTCGAGCAGATCCGCCCGCCCATCCAGATCGAGGTCCCCCCGGAGGGGTACCGGATGACGCAGACCGGCGGCACCTTGCCGCCGGGACTGTCGCTGGCCGAGGACGGTCGCTTCGTGGGCGCCGCTGAGGAGGTGGGCACCTATGAATCCACCATCGAGGCCTGTCGGACCGAACCGCCGGGCACCTGCATCACGACCACCTTGGTGGTCACCGTCGAGGGCGCGACCACCACGTCGACGACCACCAGGTCGACGACCACCTCGCCCACCGGCTCCACGGCCACCACGTCGATGCCCTCCAGCGGCGAGCGGGCCACGACGCCTTCGAGCACCCGCCGGACCCTGCCCGCCACCGGGGCCTCCAGTACGCCGGTCGTGTCGCTCGGCACCGTCCTCATCGGCCTCGGTCTCGCCCTCTGGGGGGCGAGCACGCTCAGGCTGTCGGCGACGGCTCCGGGGCGGGCCGTCGGATCAGGTGCTCGACCAGGGCGCCGATGGCCACCACGGCGGGCGACGTCGGGTCGAGGTCGTAGGGCGCCTGGCCCACGTGGTCGGCGTGCTCGATGGCGGGGTCCTCGGGGACGCTGAGGATGTCATCGCCACCGATGGCCTCGGACATCCGGGCGAGATCGTCCTCGCCGGCACAGCGGTTGGTGATCACGATGATGCGCTCAACCCCGAGATCGGTGGCCACCTCCCGAGCCCGGCGGGCGATCTCCACCGACTTGGCGCTGGGCTCGGCCACCACCAGGACCA
>JAUJLZ010000353.1 GCA_030447125.1 Acidimicrobiales bacterium | reverse complement strand
CGGCCAACGGGTGAGGGAACGAGCAACCGACACGGGCACGCGTAACGACGGCTCTCGGGGGCTCCCCGGAATGCAAGTGCACCAGAACGCGTCGCCCATAATGTCGGAGCGGCCTCGCGACTACCGCACGCCCAACGGCGCTTATGCCGGTGATCCTGTCAAGTTCGGCTCTCACCGGCATATCCCGGCGAGGGTTCGCCATCGGGCTCCTCGAGGCGTTCGAGCAGCCCGTCGTAGACGGTGACGAGACGGGTGTGGTTGCGCTCGGCGGCGTGGTCGCGCTGGCGCAACAAGACGGGGACGAACTCGGTGTCCGTGGCGAAGTGCACACACGTCTCGCACACCGTCTCGAACGCGCAGTCGAGCTCGACGGGCCGGGTGCAGTAGCCATTGCCGAGGAGCCGGCGTTGCATCTCGAGGCGGAGCCGGCGCATGCGCTCGCCTTCGGCCGACGCCGGCAGGGACGGCGACTCGGCGGTGTAGAGGGCCTCGACCTGCTCGCTGACCGTGAAGTACTCGTCGGCCACCTTGCGGTCGGCGACGCGGGCGTACACGAGCGTCATGCGCAGTGACCGGTGCCCCAGCAGAGCGGCGATGGCCTCCAGGCTCATGCCCCGGTTGACCGCCTGGGTCGCCAGGGTGTGGCGCAGCCGGTGGGGCGTGACGGCACCGGCGATGCCGGCGGAGCGGGCCACGCGCCGCACGATGCGCCCAACGACGTCACGGGTGAGGGGCCGGCCGTCGAGACGGGTGATCAGCAAGGAGTCGTGGGCATGGTTGGCCCGCCAGGCGTCGAGAAGCTCGACCAGCACCGGATGCAGCGGCACGTAGCGGTCGTTGCGGAGCTTGCCGACCGGCACCCGCAGCCACTGGGTGGCACCGATGAGGACCACGGCGTTGGCCTCCAGGGCGCACAGCTCGCCGACCCGCAGCCGGTGCGGGCCAGGGTCTCGACCACCAGGCGGTCGAGGGGCTCTGCCACCGCCGCTGCTCTCATCAAGGCGGCGGCCTGGGCGTCGTCGAGGAAGCGGGGAAGGGGGTCGTCGACGCGGGGCAGGTCTGCCTGCAGGATGGGGCTCGACTTAGGGGCGTCGTCCCAGCCCCAGCCGATGATCCGCTCGAAGAACACCCGCAGCATGCCCAGGCGATGGCGGACGGTCCGCGCCGAGATCGTCTTGCCCCGTCCCGCCGGGCGCTGGGCCAGCCCCAGCTGTAGCCCTCGACGTGATCGCGCGCATGCCCTTGAGCCGATGCAGGTGGGGTTCGCCGACCAGGTAGGTGGCGAGGCTGCGCAGGGCGTTGTCGGCCGCCTCCACCGAGCGGGGCCGCAGCGACACGGCGATCTGGTCGAGGAGGCCAGCATGGTGGCCGCCATCGTCGGCGCCGTAGCCACGATGGGCGCCCACCGCTGCTCGTCGGCCACTGGCGCAACGAGGGGAATCGGGGTCGGGCTCATGCCGATGCTCCGTCGGCCAGCACCTGGGCGTCGATGGCCTCGGCCGCCTTGCGGTACTCGCCGGCCAGCCAGTCGTTGGCCAGGTGGAGGTAGATCCGAGTCGACTCGATGGATCGATGCCCGGCCTGGGCCTGCACCGCCTCCAAGGCCATGCCCGCCTCCCGGAGCCGGGTCAGGCAGGTGTGGCGCAGCTCGTGGCAGGTGGCGTGGTCAAGCCCGGCCCGTTCTCGTGCCCCCCGCAGCACCTGCTCGAGACCCTTGGGCGTGAGGGGCCGGCCCCGGTGCGGGCCCTTCAGCACCACGAACACCGCGTCGGTGTCGGCGCCGGCCGGCCGCTCAGTGTCCAGATAGGCAGCCACGCTGGTGAAGAATCGAGACGACAAGGCCAAGGCGGTGGTCGACGGTGTGCTCAGACACCGTGGTGCCCCACGTCGCTCCCGGCCGGGCGCGCAGCCACACGAGGTAGTCCTCGACGTGGCGTCGGCGGATCGCAGCCACCGACGTGCAGCGCACGTCGGCCTGCGTCACCCGCCCGGCGAAGTGGCGCAAGACGACCTCCGCCGCCTTTACGCTGGCCGGCTTGAGCAGCGCGCCGAGGTCACCGAGGTAGCGGCGCATGGTCGCGACCATCTGCGGGGCGGTCGCTTCGATCTCGTCCCACGTCGGCTCCGGGCGCGCCCAGCGGACCGGAGCGACGGCGAGAGTCCTCGCCGCCTGGGCGCTCATCGTCGCGTCCCGATCGACGCCTGCGCCTCGATGGCCTCGGCCGCCCGGTGGTACTCGCCTGCCAGCCAGTCCGAGGTCAGGTGGAGGTAGATGCGGGTCGAGGCAATGGAGCGGTACCCGGCCGGACCGTGGCCATTTGGCGCTACCGGGGCCTGTTGCCAGAGGCCCCTTGGAGCGTCAGCAGCCAGCCGG
>JAUJLZ010000066.1 GCA_030447125.1 Acidimicrobiales bacterium | reverse complement strand
GGCCGACCGGGTGCTGCGCAACCTCGCCGGCTACGGCCCCCTGGAGCCGCTCCTGCGCCTCCACCCCGCCCGCCGACGCCGCCACGCTGAACGGCGACACGCCGACGCCGCAACCGCGCACCGGGCGTCGCAGCAAGGGAGCGCCGCAGCGCCGCTTCACCACAGCGATAATGGAGACGCCATGATAGGGCAACGTCTAAGCGACAATGGTGGCGGGTAGATGTGGCGTATTAGCGGTAATGAGACGGGGGCGACGGTGGCGGTTTAGGCGGTGATGTAGCCGGTTACCTGTGGCCCTAAGGACGTTACGTCTGCAGGATTAGGGTGAGAACGATGCCGGCCGCTGATAGAAGGACAGCTACGATCGCAAGGCCGGTATTGAGTTTGGGCTTGAACTTGCGTTCTAGCGCAGCGGCCTGTGGTCGACTGAGGCTAATAAGCTCTTGGATACGAGCGAGTTCATCCTTTCTGTCCATCAAGAGGTCGGTGCTATCTCGGGCTTGGGCTTGCAATGTCGATACAGCTCGCATAGCGGCTTCCAAGTTCACCAAGGGGTCGATGGGATGCGGGTTCTTTAGTTCCCTTGCGGTTTGCACAAGACTGTAGAAGGCCATGGTGAAACCGAAGAGTAGGAGGCCCATGATGATTCGGTAAGCCGCTCCCGCAAGGCTTGTTAGCGTTAGGGCGGCTTCGAAAGCTCCTACGTCTGAGAACCTTCTTGCGTCATTTACAAGTGTTCGAACGGGCCAGAGCATAAAGTACGACAAGCCAAGTACGCCCAATATCGTCCACCACGAGGGTGCTCGGCCTAATCGCAGCAATTCCATACCACCCAGGTGTCAGAAGTCCTCGTCGGGCGGATCGTAGGCCATGCCGTGGGCATTGAACACCGCTTCGAGGTCGGCAACCTCGGCGGCGCTGGCGGCCTGGTCGTCGGGCTCGACGGCTGTCGGCAGCTCGAAGAACCGTGCCCAGCGAGTCCGAGCTTCGTCCGTCGGGCGCCACCAATCCTCACCCCGTTCGGGCAGCAGCTCGGCCAAGCCATGAGCCGTCAGGTCTTGCAGGTCCCGCCTGACAGCATTCTTGCCCGCCACCGCCACGGCGGCGGTGACGTGTCGGGTGGTGAGCCGGCCGGCCGATCCGAGTAGGGCTTCAAGGGTCAGCCGGCGCCGGTCCGGGCATCCGTCGAGGGCGACCTTGGCCACCAGGCGCCAGGCGTCGACCGCCTCGACGCCGAGCACTTCCATGGCGGCCAGGAGCTGGCCCAGGACCTCCGCCAGACGAGCCGGAGCCTCCGGCGGGATGCGCCCTTCAAGCTCCCGTGTGCGGGGATCCCGCTTGGTCGCGCCCCGGAGCTGGCCGGCGAAGCGGGCAAGGCTGGCGAGCGTGGCCACGTCCTGGTGGTGCGCCGGCTCTCGTTCGCTCAGATCGCCGAGACTGTCCAGTAGATCGGCTACGGCGGAGCGGACTTCGGTTCGAGCCTGCGCCTTCGCTCCCCGGTTGGCATCGGCCCGTTCCGCCATGGCCACGGCATCGTCGTCGCCGACCTCGGGGAGGCGATAGAGCACGAAGCGTTGGCCGAGGGCGCCCATCATCCCTACGGCCTCGTCGAGGTCAACGGCGCCGCCGAGGAACCCGATCTTGCGGCCGTCCCCGCCCCACTTGAACGACCGCCCTCCGGCGGTCCCGACGGCTCGGGAGTAGCTCCCGTCGTAGACCCGGCGGAGGGCGGCCATGAAACGGCCCTTCGCCTCGTGGTGCATGTCGGTGACGGTCGACATGTCGCTGATCATGAGCGTGTCGTGGTCGCCGGCCGAGGCGAGCACCCCGCCGGTGACCTCATCGTCGGTGCCCTGGCTTCCGGAGAGCAGCCCAGCGACCGACACGTCGTCGATCGGGTGAACGCAGGCGAGGGCTTCGAGCGCTTCGAGCACCGTTGACTTGCCGCCCGACGACTGCCCGACGATGGCCAACCATACCGCCGGCCCGGGCATGCGATTGGCGACCACCGTCGCCAGGGCGAGGACGATGTGATCCACCACCGGCAGGTGGTACCAGCGCCGGAAGGTGGCGATGAGGTCGTCGAGGCTGCCGCCCCCATCGTCGGATTCCTGGTGAGGGGCATTCGGGCGAACGGCCATCACTCCACCCGTTCTTCGTGGAACGAGCAGATGGCGCCGCCGTACAGCTCCGAGCGGCAGCCCTCGGCGGAGCATGGCCGGCCGCCGATGCGCTGCAGGCGGTCCAACCACGCACGCCACCGCTCGCCGGCCCGGGCGCAGCGCTTCGAGCACCACTCCCGCTGACGGCCCGTGAGCAACCCGTCTCCGACGCAATCAGGAGCGTTGTGGCACACCCGTGCGGGCCGCACGGCGATGTGACGTTGCTGCGGCGCCTCCGCCTGCTCTTTGATCCGCTGCCGGCGACCGGCCTCCCGGCAAGCGTCCGAGCACCACCGCTGGCTGGCCTGGCCGTCGAGGGGCGTCCCGCAGCGCCGGCACCCGGCGTAGCGCTGGTCGGCTTCTTCGCCCCAGCGGGTGAGCGGCGTCCGGTCAGCTCCCACGAGCACCAGGCGGTCAGCCATCGTGACCCGGCGAGCGAGCAGGCCCCGGCTCCGGTGGTTGGCTGGCTCCCCGGTGGCGGGGTCGTCGAAGGTGGGCACCGGTTGACGCTCGATGTGCCCCACCACCTGGCCGAGGAAGGTGAAGCCGGTGTAGGTGCGCTCGCCCTCGACCTCGACCAGCTGGCCGGCGTCGTCGACCAGCATGGGAGCCAGTGCCTCGCCGGTGTGGCGGTCCCGCCAGTCGAGGCCGGGCCAGTCGGCGGGGTCCCGGCTGTAGGGGGCGACCGGCGCAGCCCCGCCCCGAGCCGTGGCGGCCAGGCGGAACCCGAACGGCCGGGCGGCCACCCCTGACGCCTCGGCCGCTCGCGCCATGATCGGGTTCACCGCCGCTTCCCGGCGCAGCGCAAGGTGCTCCCACCACGCCGGCACTTCGACCTGCTGGCCGAGGGCTCGGGCGATGATCCACTGCCAGGCTTCCTGACTCCACTTCGGCTCGGGCGACAGGTAGGACTCGCCCAAGCTCGTCTCCGTCCATGCCGCCAGCTCGACGCCGGCACCCGGGCTCTTCCGGTACAGGGCGTAGCTCTTGGGGCCGGTGACCAGCGCCATGAGCGGATGGGCGAGCGAGTCGTGCTCGACCGTCCACAACGGCCGTCGGCTGCCCTCGGGGCACAGCGAGTCGAAGCGGGCGGCGATGGTGCGGACCTGCTCCCACGAGAGCGCCCGAACGGCCTTTGTGGTCCTCTCGGCGGCGTTCTCGGGCGCCGACGGGGCAATGGCGTCCGGATCACCCTCGGCGGCCTCCTGAGCGATCCTGTGCGGTCCTCCGGGGCAGAGAATCAACCCGCCCTCGGGCGTGGCCACCACCTTGGCCGAGTCGGTGTCGCAGTGCGCCCAGCAACCGCCGAGGTCGGTGGTGGCCCGCTCCATCATGGCGAGCACCAGCCGGGCGCCGGCCGTGGTCGTCGAGCTGATCGCCGGGAAGGCGTGCGGGCCGGGCTGCTCCATCCGCACCCGCTGAGGGGCGCTGCCGGTCGGGCCGTGCACCACCGCCTGGTGGTGGCGGGCCTTGTGGTCGAAGCGCCCGGACAGGCCGTGCGCCAGGGCGTTGGCGGCGATCTTGTAGAAGCGGGCCAGGTGCGGTGACCCCTCGTCGGTGGCCCGGTGCCGGGCAGCGACCAGGAAGGGGAACGGGTCGTCGCTGCGGGGGTCGAGTTCCAACCCGCCCCGGAGCTGCACCGGGCGCAACCGTCGCTGGCGGCCCTTGGGTCGCAGGCGCAGTGTCCTGGTGATCCGGGGCACCTTCCCACCGAGCAGGATGGCGGCGGCCACGTCGGGCCAGGCCCACCACAGCCGGCCGGCGAAGCGCAGCGGGGCGGTGACGAGGCGGCCCTTGTCGGCGTCATCGACGAACTGGTGAGGCAGCACGTCGCCATCGGGCTCGACCTCGACGAGCGTGCACCCCCAGCGCCGCCAGGTGCCCGGGCGGTACAGGTCGTTCTCGAGCCCAGGCGAGGCCAGCCAGGCGGCCAGGTCGTCGGTCGCGTCGTCGACGGCGACCCCCGCAGCCGTCCAAAGGCGCCAGGTCCCCAGCAGGGCGGAGACGGTCGGGTACATGCTGGCCACGTCGAGGGCGACCACGGGCACCGGATTGCGCACGATGCGGGCCTCCGTCCTGGCGCCGTAGCTGGCGCAGCGAGCGGCGGCGTGGACCTCGGGACCAACGTCGAGGCGGTCGAGCAGGGGCCGCACCCCCATGGCGTCGAGGTAGCGCCCCGCCACCGTGGCCGGGGACCACAGGGCGTCACCGGCCAGCTCGACGCCGGGGTGCTCCGCCAGCTCGTTGGTGAGCGCCCGGTGCAGCTCGGCGGTCATAGCCACGTCGGCCCGGCAGTGGTCGACCAGGCGCTCGTCGAGCACCCCGAAGTCGCACTCCACCTTGGCGGCGGTGACCCCCCAGGCGTCGGACGCTCCTTCGAGGCTGGCGTGTGAGCCGGTGAGGGCGAAGTGCAGCGTCGAGCAGTCGACGAAGCGACCCCGGTAGGGCGTGGTGCCGGTCAACGGCTGCCCCTTGCGCCAACGCCGGCCGTCGGGGTGGTCACGCTCGCCGGTGACGCAGCCCGTCCACTCGATGAACGCCCCGTTGTCGATGTGTTGTACCGACAGGTCGGGTCGGTGCCACACCCGCTGTTCGCGGCCGGTGGTGGTGGTGTAGCGGGGAGCCAGACGGAAGCTGAACCCGCCGGAGCGGCTGGCCGTCCAGTCGTCACCGGCGATGGTGCCGATGTCAAACGGCAGGTTGAAGCCGACCACGGCGGCCCGGTTGGCGTAGCCGTAGCGGTGTAGGTGCTTGTCGATCCACGTCGACAGCGGGATGAGCACCAGCCGGCGCCGTGCCCAGAGCTCGGTGTCGGCCTGGTGGTGCTCGACGTAGTTGCGGAGCACGGCCAGGCGCTTGCCCCGGAGCCCATCGGGGTGGGCGATGCCCTCCGTCACGAGCGCGCCGTCGACGTAGAGCCGCCACACGAGCAGCAAGAGGCGCTGGTCGGGGTCCGCCGTCTCGGTGTCGAACACGAGCACGTAGCGGGAGGGCTGGGCAGGTCGGGGGCGACCTCGACGAGCGGGCCACCCGTCCTCCGGTTGCGTCCAGGCTCGGACGGCGACGGCGGTCACGACGAGCCCACCGACGCTTCGCACTCAGCGATCAGGGCTTCCGTGATGGGCTCGCCCGCCTGTAGGAGCTGCTCGGCCTGGCGTGTCCTGGCCAATTCGGGCGGCACGGGTTCGCCGCCAATGAGAACGACGACCAGGCAGACGACGAGCACGACGGCGGCCAGCACGCTGACGACGACGAGTGCGGTGCGCTTGCTCATGGTTGAACCTCCAAGCTGTTGACGGTTGTCGCTGCCCGCCACATCGGCAGAGCGGCGTCGAGGGCCTCCACGGCGGTAGCCAGCAGGTCGGCCCAGCGCCGGCACGCCTCAGCCAGGCCGTCGAGCCACACCGGACCGTTGAAGCGGCCGAGGGTGACGGCCACCCGACGAAGGGCGACCTCGACGACCTCAAAGAGGGAGGCCGGGGCCACCTTGTCGAGGTCGAGGGCGGCCCGGATGGCGTGCTCGCCACGGTGGCAACCGAGGCAGAGGTCGACGGTGAAATCGGCGTCGAGGTAGGCCCCGGCGATGCGCCCGGACGGGTGGTGCGCTTCGACGGCGGGGGCGGAGCAGCGGGCGCAGGTCATCACGCCGCCTCGTCGCCGTAGGGCTCGAAGTCCAGCTCGCCCCGGAGGTCCATGTCCTCCAACTCGCCGAGGGTGGCGTCGAGGTCGAAGCCGCCCACCTTCTTGCCCTCGAACGGCCGCAGGTGACGAGGGTCGCCATCTTGCAGGGCGAAGCGCACCGCTCGGTCGTAGCGCCCAATGAGCGAGCGCTGCGCCTTGGTCGTGACCGGTACGCTGACGACCTCACCGCCGGAGACGAAGCGCATCTCCTTGACCTGGCGGAGCGGAGCGCCGGCCCGGTACAGCGCAGGGGTGATCCCCTCACGCTCGTGGCGGCGGCGAGTCGCCGGGGCCAGGCTCTCCCAGCCGGTGCGGGCCGGGGCCACCTTCTTCCCGGCGTAGCGTCCCCCGGTGCGCTGAGCGAGCGCCCGGGTGGCGGCCTGCTGCTCGGCCTTGGGGGCGTTGCGGTAGGCCCGGTAGGAGGGGAACCCCTTGGCTCGGGCCAGTTCCTCGCGGCGGGCGTGACTGTATGCCATGGCTATGCCACGTCCCGGTGCGGGGCCTCGTGCAGCTGGCGCACTGCCGCGCCAACGTGAGGGGACCGGAACAGATCGGCTGCGGGCCAGGCCCAGCCGATGCGGGTCACGGAGCGGGCGGCTGCGACGGCCTCGGCCTCAGTGCGTCGGGTGGCCACGACGAAGCCGGAACCCTCGTGGACGATGTGCCAGTGGCACCCTCGACCGCAGTCGACGACGTTGAGCCCAGCGGGGATGCCCGAGACGGTCACGGTCGCCCCCAACGGGCGGACCAGCGCTGCCAATGCCACCACGCCGGCCCTTCCCCGTCGTCGCTGCTGGTGGCGGAGCGAGCCGGGCGGCAACGTGCGCCAGCCCAGCGTGGAGCCCGGCGACGGGGCCGGAGCGCTGCGAGCGCCGTCGCTGCTGAGCGTGTCCGCTCGGCGGCCTCTCGGGTGAGCGCCTGGCGCAGGTAACGCCGTTGCTCCCGGGCCGCCCGACGGCGCTGAGCCGGGCTCAGGATCACCCGGGGGCAGCGGGCCTGGAACTCGGCCGTTCGCTCCGCCTGCTGCTCCGGCGTGAACAGATGGCCGGGCTCGACCTCATCTGCTGCGGGGATGATGTTGTCGTGCTGGTCGGGTACTGTGGTAATCGACATGTGAATCCTTTCGACGGGGATCACTCGGTAAGGCGACACCCCCGGTGTGGTGGCCGGGGGTTTCGCATGTATGGGGTCAGGTCGCTGCTGTGGCGGCCTTGGCCTTGCGTTGCTTCGTTCGGACGGACGTTCCGGCGCCGGGGTGGCGCTCGGCCGCCGCTGCGTGACGAACCGCAGCGGCGAAGTTCGGGTGCGGCTTCCAAGGGACGCCGGCCAGGGCAAGGCGACGTGCCTCCGCCCGGCACCGCTCCGAGCAGTAGCCGTAGACCTCCGGCGGCATGGGCGCTCCGCACTCTGGGCCGTGGCAGATGCCGAGTCCGGGGTAGCGATCGGCGGTGACGTTGGCGGCCAGCGTGCTCACGTCACGACCTCGGCTCCGAGGCGGTCGAGAACGGCGCCGAGGACGAGGGTGGCCAGCCCGAGGACGACGAGCCAGGGGACGATGCGAGCGAGGCCGGCGAGGTCGCTCACCATCACCGGCTCTCGCTCGACGACTCGCCGGCGAAGTCGTGCCAGCACCGCTCGAAGAACCGTTCCAGCAAGGAGCCAGGGGTTTCGGCACGCCGGCTGGCCTCCGCGTAGAAGGCGTCGTACCAAGGCTGCGCCAGCTTGGTGACGAGGTTCGGTCGCATGGGCGGCATCGTCCCAAACCGCTCGACCCCGTTCGGACAGCCGTCAGCGTGACGTGTAAGATCGCCAGCGTGCCCGCTGCCGTCGCCACCGAGGCTGACCTCGCCCTCATCGCCGCGGCTGCTGGCTGTGAGGTCAGGGTGACCGTTCGCCAGTTGCAGGACTGGCGTCAGGACGGCCTGATCCCCTCCCCTTCCGTGCGCCATCTGGGCCGGGGCAGGGGCACGGCATCGAGCTACCCAGAGGGCACCGTCGCCCAGGTTGTGGCGGCGGCCAGGGCACTCGACGCCGACCGCAACCGTGATCGGGCAGTGCTTCGCATCTTCGCCGCTGGTCATTCGGTCCCAGAGCCACGGCTCCGGGCGGCCTACGAGGTCACGCTGGCCAAGATGGAGGACGACGCTCGGCAGATGCTCAGCGTTCTCTCGGCCGAGGCAGCTGAGGACGCCGAGGCGACCGAGCTGGTCCGCTCCGCGTCTCGAAGGTCAACCGTGCGGCAGTGGCGGCGACGGTTGGGCAGAGGTGGCCAGGCGAACGCAATCCTTCGGAGCGTGCTCACCAACCTTGCGATGATCGCCGTCGAGGGCGATGCGGTGACCGACGAGGGCTTCGTCGAGATGTGCAAAGCCCTCGGCGCTGAGGACCTTCCGCTCGACGAGCTTGCCGTCGCCTCGACCGCCCTGGTGGACCTCCGGGGCACTGCCCGCTCCGCCTCGCTGGACGACCTTCGCTGGGCAGTTGACGGCCTGCGGACAGTCGTGCGCTTCTGGCAGACCTTCCGCCTGGTCGTGGAGCGCACGGGCTCATGGTCCCCGGACCTCGGCCAGCTCGACGGACTGCACTCCGGGTGGTCAGACGGCCTCGACGCCCACGACGACCTCGCCATCGCCCTCGTGGCGCTGGTGTTCCTCTCGGCCAACGATGGGGAGCGACACGACCAGGTGGCGAAGGAAGTAGCCCTCTGCGAGGGCGAGCTGCCTCGGTTCCTGGCCGTGCTCCATCTGACCGATGCGCTCGACCAAGCTCAGTGGCGCTACCTCGGCCTCGGCGGATCGGTAGCCCTCAGCCGGCTCAGTCCGGATGAACGTGAGCGCTACTTCGCCGCTGTGCGGACCTGGCGTGACCACCACCCCGACGAGGCCGAGGCCATAGCTCCGACCTGACAACCGACAGTGCCCGGCCGCGGCGGCAACCGCGACCGGGCGAGCACACGGAGAGGAAGCC
>JAUJLZ010000352.1 GCA_030447125.1 Acidimicrobiales bacterium | reverse complement strand
GCCCGTCGCCCCCGCCCACCGCGGCCGAGGAGGACCGCATCGTCGAGGAAGAGCCACATCAGACGGAGAAGGCCCACCCTCGGTTCTGACCCATCCCCTCGTTCTGAACAGCGAGGGGGGCCTAGGCGGGGACGGCCTCGTCGGCCACGACCTCCCCCGACGAGAGCACCAGTCCGTCCTGGCACTGCGCCTCCACCCGGCCGTCGCCGAACTGCTGGTGGTACAGCCGAGCGTAGAGGCCGCCTTGATCAACCAGCTCCTCGTGGGTGCCCCGCTCGACGATGCGGCCGGCGTCGACGGCGAAGATGACGTCGGCGGCCCGGATGGTCGACAGCCGGTGGGCCACGGCGATGGTCGTGCGTCCCCGCATCAGCGGTTCCAGGGCGGCCTGGACGAGACGCTCGCTGGTGGTGTCCAGCGCCGAGGTGGCTTCGTCGAGGATGAGCACGCGCGGGTCGTGCAGGATCACCCGGGCGATGGCCATGCGCTGCTTCTCCCCTCCCGAGAGGCGGTAGCCCCGCTCCCCCACCCGGGTGTCGAGGCCGTCGGGGAACTGCTCGATGCGCTCCCAGATGTGGGCGGCGCGGGCCGCCGCTTCGAGCTCGGCATCGGTGGCGTCGGGCTTGCCGTAGCGCAGGTTGTCCCGCACGCTGGCGTGGAACAGGTAGCTCTCCTGGGTCACCATGCCGACGAGGGCGGCCAGCGAGTCGGTGCGCAGGTGGCGCACGTCGATGCCGTCGATCTCCACCGCGCCGCCCTGCACGTCGTAGAGGCGGGGGATGAGCGAGGAGATGGTGCTCTTGCCCGCCCCGCTGGGCCCGACGATGGCAGCCAGTTGGCCGGGCCGGACCTCGAAGTCGATCCCGTCGAGGGCCCACGGGCGGGTGGGGATGACCACGTCGTCGGGAGCCACCTCGTCCCGCGACGCCGATGCACCGTCGTCGTCTCGGTCGCCTTCTGCTGCCTGCACCACCGAGGTGACCACGTCGTCGTAGCGGAAGCGCACGTGGCGGAAGGCCACGTGGCCGCTGGCGTCCTCGGGCGCCAGGGACAGCGCGTCGGGCGCCTCCACGATGTCCTGGCGCAGGTCGAGGTAGCCGAAGATGCGGTCGAACAGGGCCAGCGACGACCGCAGCTCCACCGAGACCTGCAAGAGCTGGCTGAAGGGGAAGAAGAGCCGGGTCTGCAGCGTGGTGAAGGCCACGACCGTCCCCGGGGTGACGCTGCCGTCGCCCCGGGAGGCGAGCACCAGCCCGGCGACGAGGTAGACCAGCGCCGGCGTGGCCGACAGGAACGTGAAGATCACCGTGTAGAACGACTGGCCGATCATCTGCTGGCGCACCGACAGCTCGGCCAGGCGCTGGTTGTGGCCCTGGAAGCGGGCCGCCTCCTCCCGGCTGCGACCGAACAGCTTGGCCAGCAGGATGCCCGACACCGACAGGGTCTCCTGAGTGACGGCACTGACGTCAGCCATGGTCTCTTGCGCCTCGGCGGTGACCTTGCGGCGGCGCTCGCCCACGAGTTTCGACAACCAGGCGAAGAACGGCATGGTCACCAGCGTCAGCAGGGTGAGCGGCCACGACAGCACGGCCATGGCCACCAGGGCAGAGACCATGATGACCACGTTGGACAAGATGTTGGAGAGGGTCGAGGTGACCACGGTCTGGACACCGCCGACGTCGTTGGTCAGCCGGGACTGGATCTCGCCGGTGCGGGTGTCGGTGAAGAAGCGCAACGACAGGTGCTGGAGGTGGTCGAAGAGGCGCTCGCGCAGGTCGCGCATGACCCGCTGGCCGACCACGTTGGCCCGCCACGTCTGGACCAGGCCGACGGCCCCGCCGACGATGGGCAGCACCACCATGATGGCCGACAGGAGCCCGAGGCGATCCAGGTCGGGCCCGCCTCCTCCAGGCGGGAACAGGGCGGTGTCGAAGACCACCTTGATGAGCAGAGGGTTGACCACCCCCACGCCGGCGCCGACGAGGACGAGGGCGACGATGCCGGCCACTTCCCGTCGGTAGGGCCGGAAGATGCCGACGATGCGACGAGCGGTGCTGGGGCGGGCCTGAGGCGGTGCAGGAGGGGCGCAAGGAGCGGACGCAGGAGGAGCGGTGGACACGGATACCAGCGTATGAACCGCCACCGCCACCGATGTCGGCCGCAGGGACGATTCCGCCTCGGCCCCAGGTCGTAGCCGCACCCACCGAGGGGTCTACTCGAGAGCTTGGCCCCGGGCCCCGTTGACCAAGTCGACCACCTCTCGCCAGGTGGGGTCTGGGGCCCGGGACTGCTCCGAGAGCGATCGGCCGCCCCTGCCCCGCTGCGACCAGGGCGCTCGGTCGAGGTGGGCCTGCTGATCCGCCGGTAGGGTCGCAGGCGTGGACGC
>JAUJLZ010000351.1 GCA_030447125.1 Acidimicrobiales bacterium | reverse complement strand
GCCACCAGGGCGGGGAACAGGCCGAGCATGGCGAAGAAGGCCACCTCGGCGGCCAGGCCGGTGACACGATCGGTACGGGCTTCTCGGGCGACCTGGCGGGCGAGGTCGACCACGGCCCGGAGCCGGGGATTGGCCCGGAGGCGACCTACTTGTACGTTCAGCGGGTTCTGCGGGTGTACACAGGGGGCTCGAACACACGCCCGCAGCGGCACTTGCCGAGCTGCTTGACCAGGTGGCGGCGCTCGACCTCGGCCCACACCTCGTCGTCGGTCAACGAGTGCGCCACTTCGGCCCGGGCGTCGGCGTCGCTGGCGATGGCGGGGGCGGCGATGGTGGCCACCACGCCGGGCTTGAACCAGTAGCCGGGACACGCCGGTCCGCGTCCTGGGCCGCAGACCTGGGCGTCGTTGTAGCCGTGCCAGTCGGTCAGGGCGTTGAGGCCCTTGGTGATGGCCGCCTCGGCGGCTCCCATGACCTCCTCGTCGTGTGGTTCCGCCTCGGTGCTCATCGCCGGCCAGGATAGGCCGGGGAGGTGGCCGATCAGCCCATGGGGCCTTCAGTGATGGTGGGTGACGAGGTCCATGACCAGGTGGACGGAGGCACCCACGGCGACGCCGAGAGCGGCGCCGCCCAGCACGTCGAGGGGGAGGTGGGCGCCGAAGTACAGGCGGGCGAAGCCCACGGCGGCGGCCAGGAGGAGGGTCACCACCCGCCAGCGGGCCGGGAGGTAGGGGTAGGCCACCGAGGCCAGGGCGAAAGCCACGGCGGTGTGGCCCGACGGGAAGCCGAGGCCCTCGTCGCCGATGGGACCGGCGCCACGGGTGTTGACGTCGTCGAAGAAGCTGGTCGGCCGACCCCGTCCCAGGAGGTTCTTCATAACCCGGCCGAGCAACCACGTGAGCAGGCCAGCCGCCAGCAGGTCGACGCTGGGGCGCAGGCGGCGCCAGCCGAGCACGGCGAGCACGGCCACGACGAGCACGATGAGCACGGCGCCCAGTTGCATCACGGCCCACAGCGGCCAATCGATGGCGTCGGGGAGTCCGTTGACGACCTCGAAGGTGGTCCGCTCGATGGGGCTGACCGTCCTGGGCAGGGCGGTGAGGGTGGTGACGACGAGAGCCACGAGGGCGACGGCGAGCGAGCGGGAGGCGTGGATCCGCGAACGGTCCCGGGACAGACGCCGGTGGGTGGGACGGGTGTCGGCGGCGAGCTCGGCCACGCGCAGACTCTAGGCGGGCCCGCTCTCCGGTGATGCAGGCCCCTCCCCGAACTCGTTCGCTCCCTCCTCCTCCACGTTCTGACCCCCCATCCACCAGGCTTCTGCCCGAGAACGGCGGGGCGACGAAGAGGGCGGCGGGGTGGAGGGGCGCAACGGGGTGGGGGCCCTACCGGGCGACGAAGTACTTGGCCTTGGGGTGGTGGCAGATGATGGCCGAGGTGGTCTGCTCCGGTTGGTACTGGTAGCCGGTGTCCTCCGACACCTGCAGGCCGATGCGACTTCCCCCGAGCAGGTCGAAGACCTTGACGTTGTCTTCCAGCTCAGGACAGGCCGGGTAGCCCCAGGAGTAGCGACCACCCCGGTACTGCTGGCGGAACAGGCCGGCCAGCGTGGGCCCGTCCTCGTCGGCGAAGCCCCACTCCTCCCGGATGCGCCGGTGCCAGTACTCGGCCAGGGCTTCGGCCATCTCCACTCCGAGGCCGTGCACCAGCAGGTACTTCGAGTACTCGTCGGCGGCGAACAGCTTGGCCGCCGCTTCGGAGATGGCAGCCCCCATGGTGGCGATGTGGAAGGCGGCGTAGTCGGCCTCGCCCGAGTCGACCGGGCGGAAGAAGTCGGCGATGCAGAGGAACGGGTGCTCACGCTGGCGGGGGAAGGCGAAGCGGCCCGACTCGGCGGTGCGGGTGTCGTCGGTCCAGATGACCACGTCGTCACCGTCACCGTTGGCCGGGAAGTAGCCGTAGACCACCTGGGGGACGAGGATCCCCGAAGCCGTGGCCTCGGCCAGCTGCTCGCGCAGGATGGGACGGATGCGGTCCTTGAAGGCGGTGTCGCTCTCCGCCGTGGCCTTGTCCGGCCGGTAGCCCCACTGGTTGCGGAACAGGGCGGTCTCGTTGATGTAGCCGGCCACGTCGTCGATGGCGATGCCCCGGATCACCCGGGAGCCGAGGAACGGAGGCTTGAACACCTGGTTGTCGGTGGCCACCTCTGGTGAGCGAGGAGGCACACCCCCCGCCGGCTCCTCGATCACCCGCTGGCTGCGGCGGGGAGGCAGCACGCGCCCGCCCGCCTCGCGGCCGAAGCCGGGGTCGTCGTCGCCGTCCCGGCGCAGCTCAGCCAGGCGGTCGAGGGTGCGCAGCCCCTCGAAGGCGTCCTTGCCGTAGAACAGC
>JAUJLZ010000350.1 GCA_030447125.1 Acidimicrobiales bacterium | reverse complement strand
CCGGTGCGCACGTGCTCCCACCAGTCGGACACCATGGCGTCGTAGCTCCGGGCGGCTGTGGGGGAGCGGACGATCCTCCCGGCGTCGTCGTAGCGGCTGAGCGCCAGTTCGACCAGCTCTTGTCGGAAGGCCTCGACTGCCTGGCGATCGCCCACATCGGTCTGCCGGTTGTTGCCCACCAGGCTCGGCGCGTCGGGACCGGCGGCACTGACGAGTCGCCGGAACACGCCGCCGGTCTCCACTGGGCCGTGCTGGTCGGGGTCGCCGATGAGCTTCATCGCTCCACCGGCCCTTGCGACAAGCGTGCCGAGGCGGGCCAGGTCTCGGGTGCCGACCATGGACGCCTCATCCACGATCAAAATCGTGCCCGGGGCGAGGCCCGCTCGCTCGAGATCATGGAACAGCGAGGCGATGGTCGTTGCCGGACGCCCGGTGCGCTCCAGCAGTCCCGTGGCGGCCTCCAGCTCTCCCGCCGCCACGGCGGACAGCGCACAGCCAACCACCGGGACGCCTGAGGACAGGAAGGCGTCGACACACGCTGCCGTGGCCCGCGTCTTCCCCGACCCCGGTCGCCCCGCGGCGGGTTGCAGCGCCGGCGCGGGACCGCACACCGTCCGGACCATGGCGACTTGCTCGGGGGACAGGTGAGGCCGTCGGTCCAGCGCGGCGTCCACCGCGTGCGGCTCGGCGGCGGGGACCGGACCGCCGAAGCCATCGCTCCCCCACGCCAGGATCCGCTGCTCGAGCTCCAGCAGCTCCGGGGTGGTGTAGCGGGCGAGGTCGGGACTGCGCTGCCGTGTGCCATCACGGCGCCACAATCCGCAGCCGGGTTGGCCTGGCTGGGCGGCGAGGGCCCGCACCTGCTCAGAGGCCAGGAACTCGGAGGCCAGGTCGTCGATGCGTTCGGCGGGAAGGGCCTCGCCGGCTGCCTCGGCCACGGCCTCGACCACATCCTGGCGAGTGAACGTGCTGGCCTGGCACGTGAGGCCCTGTGGCCCCGCCAGGTCGGTGAACAGGTCCTGCTTGTCGACGGGCGGAGCCTCGACGGCTGTTCCAAAGCACGCCTCCACCTCGTCTGGCCCGAACCCCAACTCCGCTGCTTCCGTCCGCCAGGCGTCTTCCAGGGTCAGGGAATCGACGCCGTAATCCTTGGCCTTGCGCGTGGCCAGGGTGGCTGCCTGGTGGGCGCGGGCCGAGGTGTAGCCGGACTCAGCGACGAGCTGCTCGATCTCGTCCCGACGCTTGGAGAACGCCCGGACGACCTCGGGGGCGACACCTTCCACCTCGGCGTAGCCCTTGCGCACCGGACCGAACCGCAACCCAAGGGTGGTGCTGAGGACGTGGCGGAGGTGGGCTTGGTAGAGGTAGCCGGCGGCGTGGGCGTGCTCGTAGATGGGACGACCGTCGATGGCCTGCCAGCGGCCCTCGGCGGTGCGGGTGAGGTTGGCGCACACCACGTGGGAGTGAAGGAGCGGGTCGCCCGCCCGACTCGTGCGGTGGTCGAAGGCGGCGGCGATCAGCCCGTCGGTCTCCACTCGCCCCCTCTCGGCGGTGGGCCGGCGGGCGTAGCAGCCGTGGCGCTCGTAGTAGGCCACCACGGCGTCGACCGCAGCCCGGTGCGCGTCCCTGATCGCCCGGCGGCGGGACTCGTCGGCCAGCGCCCACAGCACCGACACGCTCTTGGGCGGGCGGAGGGTCAGGTCGTACCCGGGCCGGGTCTTGACCGCCCGGCGCTCCGCCTCGAACCTCTCGACCTCCGAGCGGGGGACAGACCAGGAAAGGGGACCCCGCTGGCCGGGGACCCGGGCGCGCCTACCGACCAGAGTGGTTCCGAGGCGCACTGGCGTTCCTTCGGCCGCCGCTCGGCTGCCGGCGGCGAGGAGGCGACGGACGTGGCGGCTGGACACACGCAGCCGGGCGGCCACTCGGGGGACGTCCAGCACGTCGTCGTCGAACAGGCTCCGCTGGCTGGGGTGGGGGAGTCGTCGGGCGCGGCACGCAGCCGCTCGCCCGGACACGAGGTGCTCACCGGTGACAGGGTGGCGCCCCTCGAGCACCGCTCGGAAGTCCGCGGGATCCACCGTCCCGGTGAGGCCCAGCCGAGCGGCCAGCGAGCCCACCCAGCGTCCGGGCGACTCGCCCCGGCCGGTGTAGTAGTCCTCGGCCGAGGTGGCGACCTCGCCCAGGTAGTAGTCGGCCGCGCCAGGTGCGAGCTTGCCGATGTTCAGCACGCCGCGCCTGCCGGTTCCGTGCCCACACCCGGTATACGTGCATCCCGGGTGGCGTTCCGCGACGGGTTTGACGGCGCGTACGACCCTCACCGCCAGGTCCGCATTGCGGACCTGGCAAGTCTGTGCCGGTTGATGATGAAGCGGTGAGGCGTTGACGGGAGGATG
>JAUJLZ010000349.1 GCA_030447125.1 Acidimicrobiales bacterium | reverse complement strand
TCCACCGCCACCGGGTCTTCAACGGCGACCCCCATCCCGGCAACTACCGCTTCCATCCCGACGGCTCGGTCACCTTCCTCGACTTCGGGCTGGTCAAGCGCTTCACCCCGGGAGAGCTGGAGCAGCTCACCCCGGTTCTCGAACCCCTGTTGGCCCACGACGCCAGGACCACGGCGCGCAAGTTGGTCGATGCCGGGTTCCTCGACTCCGACCACGGACTGGACCCCGAGGTGGTGTGGGACTACGTCTCCAACCCCTACTCCCCCTACCTCGTGGAGGAGTTCACCTTCACCCAGGAATGGGTCGCCGATGCGCTGCACCGGGCCCTGGACCTCTCTGGTCCCGCCGCCGAGGTGGTCAAGCGCCTCGACATGCCCCCCTCCTTCGTCATCCTCGACCGGGTGGTGTGGGGGATGTCCGCCCTGCTCGGGCGGCTCGAGGCCACCGGAAGGTGGCGGGGGATCCTCGAGGAGTACCGCAAGGGGGCGCCGCCGGTGACCGATCTGGGCCGGGCCGAGGCCGAGTGGATGGCCACCCGGACCTAGGCGCCTAGAGCTGTTGGGGGACGGTGACGGCCACCTCGTCGGGATCGACGAGGAGGAGCCGTGGTCCTGCGCTCATGGGCTTGTCGCCCACCTCCAACCACACAGCGCCAAGGTTCGGCAGCGCCACGATCGGGGCACCGAGGTGGCGCTCGAGGCGGCGGATCAGGCCGCCATGGCTGACCACCAGGACCCGCGCGCCACCGTAGGTCTGGGTCACCTCGTCGATGGCTTCCAGGCCACGCCGCAACAGAGCCGCTGAGGACTCGCCCCCAGGGATGTCGGGCGTTGGGTCCGCCAGGATGCCGGGCCAGCGCAGCTCGATCTCCGGACGGGTCAGTCCGGTGAACTGACCGACCTCACGCTCGCGCCACCGTCCATCCACCGACACGGGCCCGAGATCCAGGCGCTCGGCGATGATGGTGGCGGTGTCGAAGGCCCGGCGGAGATCGGACGAGACCACGGCGTCGACATCGGACATCCCTGCCGCCGCCTGGTGCGCCTGGGCCCGCCCCAGCGCCGACAGCGGCGGGTCGGCCTGGCCCTGCCAGCGCCCGAGCGCGTTCCACTCCGACTGGCCATGGCGAACCAGGAGCAGGCGGGTCACGACCGGCGACGGCGCCCAGGTGATCTCCACACGGCAGCGACCCTATCCGAGCCCCTCGCCAGCCCCTGGGGGCGAAGACGGTCGCAACGGCACGGCGGTACCCTTCGCGGCCGGTCCATCGAAGAGGAGGATGCTTGAAGCACCAGAGGTATCCGGGTGGGGTCAGCGTCCCCGTGAACGTCTAGCCATGGCCGTGCTCCGACTGTTCGCCTCCGCTCGGGAAGCCGCCGGAACCGACCGGGACGACGTCGAGGCCGACACGGTGGAAGGCGTGCTCCTCGAGGCCCGGCGCCGTTACGGGCTCGGATTCGAGCGCGTGCTGGCCACCTGCCGGGTCTGGTGCAACGGCGAGCCGGCCGCGCTGGGCGACAGGGTCGGCGCCCACGACGAGGTCGCCGTGCTTCCTCCCGTTTCCGGTGGCTGAGCTCGCCGCCACCGGTCGACTGCGCCACGGGCTCAGCAGGAGCCGACGCCTCGCCGTCGTCCACGACACCGACGGGCCGCGGGTGCGCTGGGGCCTGGTGTGGTTCGCTGCCTCCCTCGGTGCGGCCGTGGTGGCGCGCGGCGTGCTTGCCCTGGTGATGGGCCTGGCCGCCGCCCTGGCCGCCGACCAGATCCTGCGCCTCCGCTATGACGACGAGGCCGCAGCCGCAGGGGCGCGGCCTCGTGGCCTGCTCTCGGACCCCCGCCGCCTGCCTGCGCCCCTGGCCGCCGCCGCCCTGCCCCTGGCTGCCGGCGCCGGTGCCGACACCCTGGCCGCGGCCCTCCCGGCCGTGGTGATGGTGGTGTTGGTCCAGCGGCTGTGCACGGGATCGGTGCAGCCCGGCCACGCCCGTGCGCTCACCGATGCCGCCCTCGGCGCTGCCGTCGCGGTCGTGGTTGGCCTGGCCGCAGCCGCCCCCGTCCTGGCCCATCGCTTCGGCACCCAGGCCGCGGTGGTTGTCCTGCTCCTCGTCTGCGCCTACGACGTCGGCGACTTCCTGGTGGGCAGCGGCTCGGCCACCGTCTGGGAAGGCCCGGCCGCAGGCGTGGCCGCCGTCGCCGTGGCCACCTTCGCCATCTCCGTCGTCCCCCTGGATCCCCTCGACGCCAACGCGACCTACGCCCTCGGCGCCATCACCTGCGTCCTCGCCCCCCTCGGCCCACCCGCCGCCTCCCTGCTCACCGGCAACGGCCGCCGCCCCGCCCGCTTCCTGCGCCGCCTCGACTCCCTCCTCATCCTCGGCCCCATCCTCCCCTACGCGCTAGGG
>JAUJLZ010000348.1 GCA_030447125.1 Acidimicrobiales bacterium | reverse complement strand
CGGGCAGGTCGACGGGCTGGTCCTGCTTCGCACCGTCTACCTCAGCTTCGTCTCGGCGCTGGTTGCCATCGCCCTCGTCATCACCGTGATCCTGGGTATCCCCGCCGACCCGGATACCTCTCAGAGAGTGGGCGTCGCCAGTCTTCTCGTGGTGGTCGTCGGCCTGGTCTGCCTTCTCGTTGCCCGCCAGATCTCCAACCGTGCGCTCGAATGCAGCAGCGAGCAGGCCTTGGCCGAGAGCTACCGCAAGTCCTTCTTCCTGGGCGTGGCACTGGTCGAGCTCGTCGCCCTGGTGGCCTTCGTGGCGTCGTTCGTGGTCGACGCTGGTTGGATCTTCCTCCTGGGAGCAGCGTTCTCGGCTATCGGCTTCGCCTGGTTGGCACCCACCGCCAGCCACCTCGCCCGCCGTCAAGAAGACCTCAGTCGCGCCGGGTGCGCGCTGTCTCTTCGAGCCGCTGTTGGCAGCCTCCCCTTCCGGCCACGGTCACGCTGACGGGCTGAAGGGATCCTGAATCAGGGATGATCTCGGCGAGAACATCGCTTCGGCGGCCGAGGCGATCCCGCCGCCGGGCCTCTCAGTGGAGGTCCCAGGCGAGGACCGCTTCCGTCACGGGAGCGAAGAGCTCGGGCCGCAGGCCGTCGTCGATGAGGAGGACGCCGTCGGTGCGGCCCCGGGCTCGCGCCAGGGGCAACGCCGGGTCGTTGACGTCGGCGATCGACAGGGTGGCGATGCCCGCCTCGATGGCGGCGCCGGCGAAGCCGTGGTCAGCCACCACCAGGTCGGGTGGGGCGCCGCCCACGTCGGCCAGCATCGCCTCCATGTAGTCGGGCAGGTGGGTGTGGCGCACCGAGCCGTCGTGGTACATGGCGGCCACGGCGTCGACGTAGGCGATGGAGCACCGGGCGCCCTCGGGCGTGCGGGTGAGCTCACGCCCGTCGCCGAGGGGCTGCAGCAGCCGGCACCCGGCACCCGCGAGGGCCGCGGCCACTGCCCCGTAGTGGGGGAGCAGCACCGGGTGACCCGTAGCCACCAGCACCCTGCCGCCGCCGGCGCTCACCAGCTCGACGAGGACGTCACCGTGCTGGCGCACCCCGGCCAGCGTGGCGGCCGGATCGATGAACCCACGCACGTCGTCGGCGTGGCCCCGGAGGCGCCCGCCGCCTGCCGCCTCCACCGCGGCGATGGCGTCCTCCAAGGTGGCGTGGCGCCAGTCGGAGAGCCCGAACGTGTAGTGGGCGTGGCCCTCCACCATCCGTCGGCAGTTGCTCAGGCACGAACCGACCGGCGTGGCCACCTCGCCGCACAGGCGGTTGCGCACGAGGCGCTCGACCAGCGCGAGGTCGTCTCCTGCTGGCGACGGGGGCGAGGCCACGTCCCCATCCTGCCCGCCGTGCCGGCAATGCCCTCCACCGACGTGGGTGAGGCCGACGTCACGGCGCCCGGAGGCGAGGGGTGGCGCTGCCCCCTCCGTACGTTGGCGTAGAGCTGAGTACGGTCGGGATATGACGACGAAGATGACCGTCAGCGAGGCCGGGCCGCCCTGCCCCAACTCCTGGATCGTGTTCTCACCGGCGAGGAGGTCACGACGAGGAGCGTGCCGAGGCCATAATCGCCGAGATCCGAGCCGGTCGGTCGACCCGCTGACGCCTAAGGTTGTGGACGCCTTCGACTCCGACGTCTTGATCTACGCCATCGTGGCGGGACACGAGCTCGGGCGACGCGTTCGGACCCTCTTTCCTCTTGCGGGGATGGAAGGCGCCGATCTCATCCCGGGAATCGGTTCGGTGCTGCTTCTCCCTGAGCTGTTGAGCAAGCCAAGGCGTGAGCGATCCGAAAACGAGCTTGCAGGGCTCGGAGCACTGCTCAGCCGACTTGACCTCCGTCCAACTGACCTCGCAACGGCGGAGCTGGCGACAGCCCTGGGGGCGTCGTACCGCCTCCGAGCGGCAGACGCCGTTCATCTCGCCACCGCCGTCGGCGCCGGCGCCGACCGCTTCCTTACCAACAACAGGTCGGACTTCCCGAAGTTGATCACCGAGATCGACATCACCTACCCCGACGACCTCCCTGTCCCCTCCGGCGACTGAGAGCCCTGCGCATCCGCCGGCACTCCGGACCGCGGTCGACTGCAAGGACCGCGAACGACGCCATGCCCACCACGACCGCGGTCGTCACCCTGACCGACAGAGCCTTCACGGAAGGTTGACGGTCGGCCACGGAGGGGTAGTGCGGCGCAGTGCTGCACAGGACGCTCGGCGATGCCAAGGTCTCGGCGATCGGCTACGGCGCGATGCCGCTGTCGGTCGACGGTCGTCCCGGTGCGGAAGATGCGATTGCCACCGTCCACGCCGCGCTCGACGCCGGCATCACCCTGATCGACACCGCCGATGCCTACTGCC
>JAUJLZ010000347.1 GCA_030447125.1 Acidimicrobiales bacterium | reverse complement strand
TGCCCTGGGGATTGACCAGGGCGAAGCACTGGTCGAGCACGAGGGTGACGTCGTGCTCCCGGGCCAGGGCCACGAGGGAGCTCATCTGCGCCCCGGTGACGACGTTGCCGCTCGGGTTGTCGGGGCTGGAGACCACGATGCAGCGGGTGTCGTGGCGCAGCGACGCCGCCAGCGCCTCGACGTCGAGGTCGAAGCCCGGCCCTGATGCCGCCACGTAGATCGCCTCCACCCCGGCGTGCTCGCTGATCATGGCGCTCACCATGTCGACCGAGGGGGTGGTGGTGACGACCGAGCCTCCAGCGCCGAGCTGGCTGACGAGCACCCGGTCAAGGGCCACGCTGCCCGAGAAGGTGACGAACCCGTTGCCGGCGTGGCCTTCGTCGATCCTCAGGCAGCGACAAGCGGCTTCAAGCAATTCACCGTCGAGCGCGTCCTGCGCTGTTGTCGAGAATTTCGACGGAACCGAATAGGCCAGGTCCGGGTCGACGCCGGCGGCGAGGAGCTCGCACAGCCACGGCGGGAGAGCGACCTGGGGGTAGCCGAGGCCAAGGTCGATCTCGGCGGTACGGGCGATGGCCAGGCCGTGGTCGGTGAGCTGGGACGCCAGTGGCCCGACCGGGCGGGTCACCGACTAGGCTCCACTGACGGGGAGTTCGGACAGCCTGAGCAGCGGGTTGGCCACGACGGCCGAGAAGACCGCGCCGAGACCGTCGCACAGCCGGGCCACGGTGGTGTCGTCGTAATAGGCGGGCTTGTAGCTGAACCACCCCGAGAGCCCGTCGCCCTCGTCGAGGAAGGTGAGGCTCAGTGGGTGGAGCTGGCCCCGGAAGTACACCTCGTCGAGCCCGCTTCCGCCTGCTCGCCGCACCACGGCCGAGCCCGGCGCGGTAGCACCGGTGGACACGTGGAAGTACAACATCTCGACGGGCAGAGCCGCCGCCACCCGGAGGGGGTCGGCCGGGCCGGGGAAGTCGGGGAGCACGGCCTCGCGGATCCGAAGGAACGGGACGTCCTGATGCTCGAAGAGGCCGAGCACGGCGTCACGGGCCCGTCCCACGATCGTCTCGAACGTGGGGTCGCCGGCGAGCGAGGTACGGATGCGGCCCACGCCAGCGAACATGCCGATGACGCCGTCGACCTCTTTGTGTTGACGACCGCTCATGGTCGTGCTGAGCACGATGTCGGTCAGGCCGCCGGTACGGCTGAACAGCGCCTCTGCGACGGCCGCACACACCACGAAGCTGCTGGCGTGGGTCCTGCGGGCCAGCTGGCGCACCGCTTCGGTCGTGGGGGAGGCCAGGCTGAACCCCTGGCGCTCGACCTGGCGGCTGCGGCTGGCGGGAACCCTGTCGAACGGGACGCAGGGCCCTAGAGGCATCCCCCGCAGGGCGTCGCGCCAGTAGTCGAGCTGTGCCGCCAACCGGTCCTCGGTCATCCAGCGCCGTTCCCACAGGGCGACGTCGGCGTACTGCACCGGGAGGGGAGCGAGCCGGGGGGGCTCACCGCTGGCGAGGGCCTGGTACACCGCTCCGATCTCCTCCAAGAAGATGTACGCCGAGGTCAGGTCGCAGACCAGGTGGTCGAAGGTGACCACCAGCTCGCTGAGGCTGGCTCCGAGGTGGAACAGGCACGCTCGGAACAGCGGGGCGGTGGCCACGTCGAACGGTCGGGCGTCCTGCTCGGCGATGCGGCGCTGCAGCTCGGCTTCCCGGTGCTCGGCCGGCACCACCGTGAGGTCGGACACGGCCAAAGCAGTGGGGACAAAGGCGGCGATGACCTGGAGCATCTCCTTGGAGTCGGTGGAGAAGCAGGTGCGCAAGCTCTCGTGGCGCTCGACCAGGTAGGCCACGGCGTCCTCCAGGGCCTTCAGATCGACGGCCCCAGTGAAGCGGCGGTGGACGGTGAGGTTGTAGAGGCCTCGGACCGAAGCCCGGGCGCCGAGGGCGAGCATCTGCTCCTGGGCCAGCGAGACGGGAACGGGCGCTCCCGGCCGGCGGTCCTGGGGGCCGAGCGTCGGGACGGGACTCAGGGGACCATCTCAGGTTTCCAGGCGGGCGGCCAGGGCGGCCACCGTGGGCGCCTCGAAGATGGCCTGCAGAGGGATGGCCCAGCCCAAGGCGCTGCGCAGGCGAGCGATCACCTGGGTGGCCAGCAGGGAATGGCCGCCGAGGTCGAAGAAGTCGTCGTCGACCCCCACCTCGTCGACGCCGAGCACCTGGGCCCACACCGAGGCCACCGTGCGCTCCGTCGGCGTTCGGGGGCGCGGCCCCGATGTTGTCGAGGGCGACGGCGCCGTTGCCGGCGGCGGGAGGGCCTCGACGTCGACCTTCCCGTTGGCGCTCAGAGGGAAGGCCTCGAGGGCCACGAACGCCACCGGCACCATGTAGTCGGGGAGTCGGG
>JAUJLZ010000346.1 GCA_030447125.1 Acidimicrobiales bacterium | reverse complement strand
CCTCGGTGTTCTGTTGGCGAGCCTCCTCGGGGGTGATGGCGATCTGGTGGAGGTACAGGATGAGGTTGTCGATCTGCTGCTCGTTCAGCGGGCCGCCGCCCTCGAGGCCCCAGGCGGGCATGGGCGAGAAGGGACGACCGTAGACCAGGACCTTTTCGATCTGCTCGTCGGTCATGCGAAGGGTCACGTCGTTGAGGGAGGGCGCCTCCCATTGGACCTGGCGAAGCTCGCCGCTGACCGGATCGGTGAGGGTGTAGGGAACCTCGGCGCCCAGGCCTTCCATGCCGCCATGGCAGCCGGCGCAGTTGAACCCACCGTCGGCCGTAGGTGAGAACAGCGCACCGCCGCCGATGGGCTGGCCGTGGATGAAGAAGACCCCGCCCAGTCGCTCCTCGAAGTCGACCTCGGCGCCGGCTTGGCGGCCGGGCTCAGCCAGCCAGTAGAGGGGCAGGCCGACCCCCGAGATGGTCAGGGCGATCAGCCCCCAGGTCAGGGCCCGCTCCAGACGCGGACCCTCCAGGGCCTCGTCGTCGAGGTAGGGCTTGCGGTTGGCGGCCAGCTCGACCTCGGCGCCGATCTCGGGCTTGGCCCGACGGACGTTGGCCACCAGGTACAGACCCCAGCCGGCCACCACGACCAGGGCGACGACGATGCCGATCGTCTGTTGCAGAGAGGCAGCCAGGATCCCCGATGGAAGGGTCATGGGCTAGTGCTCGCTCGACCCGCCGACGCAGTGCGGGCCCTCGGCTTCCTGGCCCGTGGTGTTGGTGCCGATGGGCACACCGTCGATCACCGTGCCGGTGTCGACGGTGATCTGGCCGCCGGTGACGGTGACGGGGAACATGTCCATGCCCCGCGGCGCCGGGCCGCCCTTCTTCTGGCCCACCCGGTTGTACTGCGATCCGTGGCACGGGCACTCGAACCACTGGGAGGTGACGCACCAGGGCACCCGGCAGCCGAGGTGAGGGCACTTCTGGTACAAGGCGATGACCCCGGCCTCCAGGCCGGGCATCACACTCGGGCCGTAGACACTCGAAGACTTGGGGAGGGCATCGGCGGGATACGGGTTGATGTAGAAGCGCCCCTCGGGGACGTAGAAGGGCTCCCTGCTCTCGCTGATGCTGGCCAGGACGTCGTCGACACCGCCCACGCTGATCTCCGAGCCGAACCCCCCGCCCAGGCGGGGCCACAAGAACGCGATGCAGGCCATGCCGAAACCCGACAGGGAGAAGACCGTCATCCCCACCGCGCTGCGGTTGAGGAACTGACGCCGGGTGACGCCGATCGCTTCTTCGTCGGGCGGGACGTAGGGCGCCGGGGGGGCGCTGTCGGCCCGGGCCAGCTCGGTACCCGACGACGTACGGGCCAGTACCGCCTGGCGCTCGACCTCGCGTCCCCGAGAGCGAGGACTCGCTTCTTCTGTCGGGCTGGCATCGTCGGACAGGGCTCGGTTGGCATCGCGCCGTCGAGCCGTGGTGAACAACACCAGGGCGGCCAAGGCGACCAACACCGGGATGGCGATGGTCAACGCGGTCGTTCCCTCCATCAGCGACTCCTCTCGCTCATCGCCCGGCTCCTACTGCGTGCCAGCAGCGTGGTTGGTCTAGAGGTCAAAGAACACCCCGTCGTTCCAGGGAAAGGTGAAGTTGAAGCCCGGGCCTCGGAAGAAGGACCCGATGATCACCAGAACGGCCCAGAACATGAGGAACGTGGTGAACAACATGATGGCGAACTTGCGGTCCTCGGGGCGGGGCGAAGGGTTCTTGTCGGAGTAGGGCGCAAGGATCAGGGCGAAGATGCCCATGCCGGGGATGGTCACGCCCGCCACCATGGGGTGGAACATCGTGAGCAGCTCTTGGAGGCCGAGGAAGTACCAGGGCGCCTTGGACGGGTTGGGCGTCAGGTTGAAGTTGGCCAGGCTCAGCAGCGGGGCGTTGACGAAAGCGGAGAACACCAGCAGGAACGCGGTGATGGCCAGGGTGGCCACGAACTCGACCACCAAGAGGTGGGGCCAGGTGTGGACCTTGTCGACGGGCTTGGCCTTGACATCTTGGATGGACCCGGCCTTGACCACGGTGAGAAGTCGCTGGGTGTGGCCCTCAGGCCCGGTGGCGAGCGGCGGCGCCTGGGCACCGGCCGCGGGCACGACGCTGCCCGGGCGTTCGGCGGTGGCCACCCCGCCGCCTGCCTCTTCACCCCCGCCACCGCCCCCGCCAGCCGCACCCCCGGCGGCAGAGGAGCGAGCGGCCTGGGAGCGGGCCAACAGGTGGGCCGGGATCTTGCCGGCGTCACCGCCGCCAGCACCGGCTTCTCCGCCCGACTCGGCGGGCGCGCTGGCTTCGGGAGTCGCCTTGGCCGCGGCCTTGGCCTTGGCCTCCTGGGCCCGCTTGAGCAGGTGCTCGG
>JAUJLZ010000345.1 GCA_030447125.1 Acidimicrobiales bacterium | reverse complement strand
CGAGTCCGACGCTGACGAGTCCGACGCTGACAGTGCCGACGTGGTCGACGGGGACACCACCGACACGACCGATGGCGACACGGCAGACACCACCGACACGACTGATGGTGACACGGCAGACACCGCTGATACCGCTGATACGGCTGACGCCGACAGCACCGACGTGACCGACGGCGACACGGCCGACGTGGTCGACGGCGACACTGCTGGCGCCTGAGGCGTCCCCGTTCGGCGAAGCCCTCGGGCGCTGCGTCGGCGACGTCGATCGCTTCCTCCAACACTGCTGGTCTCGGCGCCCCCACCGTCTGAACCCCCCGGACCCCCACGCCTTCGCCGACCTGCTCTCGCTGGAGGCCGTCGACCGCATCCTGTCGACCACCGCCCCCCGCACGCCGTCGTTCCGACTGGTCGCCAACGGGTCACCGCTGTCGGAGTCGTCCTACACCCGCTCCGGACAGGTGGGGGGCAAGCCCTACCGGGGTGCGGCCGACGTCGCCCGACTCTCCCAGGCCTTCGCCGACGGGGCCACCGTGGTCATGCAGTCGCTGCATCGCTCGTGGGCGCCATTGGCCCACTTCTGCCGGGACCTCGAGTTGACGCTGACCCACCCGGCCCAGGCCAACGCTTACCTCACCCCGGCCGGGGCCACGGCGTTGTCCCCCCACCACGACACCCACGACGTGTTCGTGCTCCAGGTGCACGGCCACAAGCACTGGCGCATCTCCGAGCCGGTGGTCGAGGCACCCCTGCCTCGCCACCGCTCCCGCGCCGAGGCGGCCGGGGCCCAGCCCCTGCTGTTCGAGGCCGACCTGGCGCCCGGTGACTGCCTGTACCTGCCCCGGGGGTTCGTCCACGCCGCCACCGCCCAGGAGGGTGCCTCCCTCCACGTGACCATCGGGATCCACGCCGTCACCTTCCACGACGTCCTCGCCGCCGTGATCGAACAGGCCGCCGAGCACCCCGCCTTCCGTGTGCCCTTACCTGTGGGCTTCGCCCGAGACACCGATTCCCTGGACGGTGCCGTCGAGGCGTGCCTGGCCGAAGCCCGAAGGTGGCTGGACTCGGTCGATCCTGCACCCCTGGGTGAGGGCCTGCGGCGGCGGTTCTGGTCACAGCGCCAGCCCCTCCTGGGGGGACAACTCGCCCAGCTGGTCGACCTCGACCGGCTCGACGACGCCACCGTCGTCGCCCGGCGTCCTGGGTCGATCTGCGAGCCTGCTGCAGGCGGCGCCAGTCCCGCCGGATTGGGGGATGCCGCCGATGCGACAGCAGACGGGGCGTCGGGTCAGCTGCGACTGCTGCTGGGCGACCGGGAGCTGGTGCTCCCCGCAGCCGTCGAACCCGCCCTGCGCCGGCTGCTCGACGGTGCCCCTCGGCCGGTGTCGGAACTGGCCGATCTCCTCGACGCCTCCAGTCGTCTGGTCCTCGTCCGCCGGCTCGTGCGCGAGGGTCTGGTGGAGGTCGTGAGGGGTGCCTGAAGGCCCGCCTCTTCCACCTTGCGCCGCCGGCTCCCTCGTGCGGGGGGAGGCGCTGGTGGCCACCGCCTCTCGCGTGCGGTCGTGGCTGTTGATCGAACAGCCCGGTGCCTGGGGGCGCAACGCCCTGCTCGAGAGCGGTCTGGACCTGACCGTGGCGACGATCCTTCTCGCTCGTTGCCGTCGGGCCAGGGTCCGTCCCATCCTGATCCGGCGCCCGCCCCAGGCCCGCACGGCCGTGAGGAGCGGAGCCGATCGCCGGCGCTGCTACCTGGCTCACTCGGGCATCAGGCGGAACTGGCTGGAATCGCTCGACTTCGACGACCCTTCCTCCCTGCTCGACCTCGACCTCGACGCCCTGTCGGCGTCAGACCGGGCGCCGGGCCTGGGTGTGAAGGTGCCCGGACCGTTGCTCCTGGTGTGCACCAACGGCCGTCACGACCGCTGCTGCTCCGACCTCGGGCGTCCGCTGGCCCGGGCCCTCGCCGCCGCCGCCGGTTCGGCTGACCTTTCGGGGAGCGACGTGTGGGAGTGCTCCCACATCGGCGGCGACCGCTTCGCCGCCAACCTGGTGTGCCTGCCCGAGGGCGTCTACTTCGGGCGGGTGGCCGCCGACGACGGGCCCCGGGTGGCCGACGACTACCGGCGGGGCCAGCTCAGCCTCGACCACTACCGGGGACGGTCGTCCTACCCCCCGCTCGTGCAGGCCGCCGAGCTGTTCGTCCGCCGGGCGACCCACTGCACCGGGGTCGACGCCCTCACCCCCGTCGGCGTGGAGGCCGTGGGCGAGGACTCGGCCGACGTCACGTTCCTGGCCGCCCGATCGGGTTCGTCGTCGGGAGCCCCGACCGGGTGGCGGGCGCGGGTGGAGCGCCGACGCTCGTCGGAGCCGTTCGTGCTCACGTGCCGGGCCGACCGTGCCTCCCTTCCCTGG
>JAUJLZ010000065.1:4816-8936 GCA_030447125.1 Acidimicrobiales bacterium | reverse complement strand
GCGTAGCAGGTGGCGAGGATGCCCCGGTTCATGGGGGCCAGGTGGGGGGTGAACAACACCGAGGCACCCGTGGCCTGCTCGATCTCAGGGGTGTGGCGGTGGTCGAGCAGGCCGTAGGCCCGGAAGTCCTCGTCGACGGTGCAGAAGGTGGTGGCCGCCTTGGGCGGGCGCCCGGCACCGGACACACCGCTGGCGGCGTCGACGATCACGCCGGTCGTCTCGATGACCTGGGCCCGGACCAGGGGGGCCAGGGCCAGGGCCGCGGCCGTGGGGTAGCAGCCGGGGACGGCCACGGCCCTCGCCCCCACCAGCGCGGGCCGGAACAGCTCGGGCAGGCCGTAGGCGAAGTCGCCCAGCATCGCCGGGGCCGGATGCACTGCCCCGTACCACTGCTCGTAGGCGGCGGCGTCCTGCAAGCGGAAGTCGGCGGCCAGGTCGATCACGACGCCCACCCGCTTGGCCAGGTCGGGCATCAGCGCAGCGCTGGCCCCGTGGGGCAGGGCCAGGAAGACGACGTCGAGCCCCTCGGCCATGGCCGGGTCGTAGGAGGCGAAGGCCAGCGCGGGGGCGGCGGCGGCCAGGTTGGGGTAGAGCTCGCCCACGGTCACGCCGGCCTGGGTGTCGGCCGTGGCCCAGGCCAGATCGAGCTCGGGGTGGCCGAGGACCAGGCGCAGCAGCTCCGCTCCGGCGTAGCCCGACGCCCCGATGATTCCGATCCTGGCCACGGCCCCCAGCCTAGCTCAGGTTGTATGGCTATGCAACTAGCTGGATATGACCGGCGAGGGCAGTGATGGCGGTGACGGCTGGCGACGACGGCGTGGTGTCGAGCACGCAGACGCCCAGGCGATCGGCGGCGACCACGGCGTCGTCCCGGGGGATGACGGCCAACAGGTCGAGGTCGTGCTCGGCGGCGAAGGCGGCCAGTCGCTCCTCGTCGTCCGGGCGCTCGGCCCGGCTGCCCACCAGGCCCAGGCGGGGGATGCCGAGCTGTCGGGCCAACCTGACCGTCCGGCCCGCGGTCATCAACGACTTCACCTGGGGCATGGCCACGATCAGCAGGAGGTCGACGTGGCGCAGGGTGCCCCCGGCCCACGACAGGTGCTCGAGCCCGGCCTCCATGTCGCCGACGACGACGGCGTCGGGCAGCGCCGACTCGACATCGCAGAAGAAGTCACGAACCGTGACGTGGGAGGTGCCCGTTCAACCCGAACCTGCCTTCTCCACCCGGGCGGCGAGCATCAGGGTCACGTCGTCGGGGCCGGTCCAGCCGTAGTCGGCCAGCAGGCGCTGCGGGTCCCGCCCGGTGGGCACCATCCGCTGCGCACCCGACTGGTCGAGGAACGGGCGCATGGCCGCCACCTGGTCGGGACCGAGGCCGATGTTGGCGGCCAGGTTGGGGTCGGAGTCGCAGTCGAGGGCGATCACCCGGCGACCCTGGCGGGCCAGGGTGCGGGCCAGCACGGCCGAGACCGTCGTCTTGCCCACGCCCCCTTTGCCCGAGACCCCGAAGCGCACCGCGGCATGGTAAGCCAGTCCGATCGCCGACGACAGCACCTCACTGCGCCGCGCCCTGGTCGACCTCCTGCACGCCGAGGGGTCGCTCACGTCCCCCGCCGTTGCCGCCGCCTTCCTGGAGGTTCCCCGAGAGCGCTTCCTTCCCCAGTTGGCTGAACGGGACGGGCTGGAGGCGGTGTACCGCAACGAGGCCATCGTCACCCGCCGGGACGGCCGGGGCATGCCGGTCAGCTCCTCGTCGCAGCCCTCGATCATGGCGGCCATGCTCGATGCCCTCGCCCTCGAACCCGGCCACCGGGTCCTGGAGGTGGGGTCCGGTACCGGCTACAACGCCGCCCTGTTGGCCCACGTGGTCGGTCCTTCCGGTCGGGTGGTCTCAGTCGAGCTCGACCCCGAGCTCGCCGCCCGGGCTGAGGACGCACTGCGACCCGGGGCCCACCCGGTCCATGTGGCGGTAGGCGACGGCCGGGGCGGATGGCCTCCCGGCGCTCCCTACGACCGGATCATCGTCACCGCCAGCGGACCCGACGTCCCCCGAGCCTGGTTCGACCAGTTGGTCGAGGGCGGGCTGGTGGTGGTGCCCCTCTGGTTGCGGGGACCCTTGCAGAGCGTGGTCGTCCTCCGGCGGGTGAGCGAGGGCTTCGAGTCGATCGGGATCATCCCCGGAGGCTTCATGGCGTTGCGGGGCACCCTCGCCGAGGAGCCACCCGTCCTGCACGACCAGCTCAGCGCCAACGACCTGGTGGGCTCCGAGAGGGCCCGCCCGCTGGTCTCGATCAGCGGAGCCGCCCTGCGCCGTCTGGACCCCCTCGACCGACGGCGACTGCTCGCCCTGGCCCTCGGTCCCCCTCGGTCGGTGCCGTTGCCGAGCAGCGCGACGTCGGGCGACCTTCGGTTGTTCGTGACCCTGACCGCCGCCGATCACCACCTGATCGAGTGGTACGACGGTGCTCTCGGCCCCGCCGGACCAGGCGTGGTGGGCCAGGGCGGAGCGAGCTTGGCCGTCCTCGCTCGGGGGCCGGTGATCGACCACCTCGAGGCCTGGGGCGAGGAAGAAGCCGAGGAGGTGTTGGGGGCGCTGGTCAGGCGTTGGCACGACCAGGGGCGCCCCGGCCGGGAGCGCCTGCGACTGCGGGTGAGCTACGACGCGGATCCCCAGGAGCCCACGACCTCGCCCCCGGGGCGCAGCACCGTCCGCTACGACTGGACCTGACCGTCGGGCCGAGCATCGATGACGGCCTACGCTCGGTGCCATGGACGGGGACGACCTTCGCCGCCAGTTGGCCGCCGGTCCCGTTCTCATGCCCGGCGTGTGGGACGCACTGTCGGGCCGCATGGCGGCCCAGGCCGGCTTCACCACCGTGTTCCTGTCCGGCTACGCCACCGCCGGCACCCTGTTGGGCCTACCCGACTTCGGCTACCTCACCCAGGCGGAGATGGCCGAGGTCGCCCGTCGGGTCTGCGGGGCGATCCCCGAGGTGGCGGTGGTGGTCGACGGAGACACCGGCCACGGCAACGCCCTGAACACGCGGCGCACGGTCGAACTGTTCGAAGGGGCCGGGGCGGCGGGCATCTTCTTGGAGGACCAGGTGTGGCCCAAACGCTGCGGGCACCTGCGGGGCAAGCGGGTGGTGCCCGTCGACGAGTGGCTGGCCAAGCTCCAGGCCGCGCTCGACCATCGCCACCACCTGTTCGTCGTGGCCCGGACCGACGCCCGGGCGGCGGTGGGCATGGAGGAGGCGTGTGAACGCGCCCGTCGTGCCGCCGACCTCGGGGTCGACGCCATCTTCGTCGAGGCGCCGGAATCGGTCGAGGAGCTGGAGGAGGTGGCGGCGGCGGTTCCCGAGATGATCCGGGTGGCCAACATGATCGAAGCCGGCCGTACGCCCTTGTTGACCCCGACCGAGCTCCACACCATCGGCTTCGACTTGATCGTGTCCCCCCTCAGCGGCTTGTTCGCCGCCGCCCGGGGGCTGTCCACCGCCTACGGCACCCTCCACGATCTGGGCACCCTCCGCGACCACCTCGACCTGGTGGTGGGCTTCGAGGAGTTCGGCCGGGTGGTCGGGCTCGAAGACCACTACGAGCTCGAGGCCCGCTACTCCGGTGACGCCGGGGGCGAGAGCGCGGGGCCGGGGTAGAGCGTCGTCGATGACGACCGCGCCCGTGCATCTCTCCCCCGTGACCCGGGCCGCGGTCGGCGACGGCCTGGTGGCCGGGGCGGCCGCCTGGGCGTGCAGCGGGCTGCCCTCGACGGCGTGGGGGCTCCTACGGGGCGCAAACCCCCTGGGGGCGGTCCGGGCGGCGGGGACCCTCGTCCTGTCCCCCGACGCCTCGCCGACGGCCCTGCTCGTGGCCGGCGCCAGCGCGCACAGCGGCATCTCCTTCGCCTGGTCCACGTTGCTCGCCCTGGCCCTGCCCGAGCGCCACGCGGTCATCTGGGGCACCCTCGCCGGCGGGGGCATCGCCGCCCTCGACCTAGGCCTCATCGGCCACCGCTACCCCGCCATCCGAGCGCTGCCCACCCCGCCCCAGGTGGCCGACCACCTCGCCTTTGGCGCCCTCGTCGGCGCCGTGGTGGTCCGGTGTCGCCGGCGTCGCCGTC
>JAUJLZ010000065.1:0-4716 GCA_030447125.1 Acidimicrobiales bacterium | reverse complement strand
CGGGGTGGACCCACAGATCGGCCACGGTCATGGCCATGGCCTTGGCCCCGTCGATCACAGCTTGATCCGCCTCCGCTCCACGGGCGTGGCCGGCGAACGCCGAGGTGTGGATCGACACCCCGGCCGGCGCCACCTTGATCATCGGGTGGATGGACGGCACCAGGTAGCTGACGTTGCCCATGTCGGTGCTGCCCACCACCCGGGTCCCGGCCTCGACCGCCGGGGCCAGGGGCCTGCCCAGGGCAGCCGAGTTGGCCGAGTAGAGACCGACCAGGACGGGGTTGTCGATCATGTCGGCGTAGTCCCGGCTCACGACGCGATGCTCCATCCGACAACCCGCCGCCGTCGCCCCTGCTTCCAGGCAGGCCACCACCCGCTCCCGTAGGGGGGACAGCGACGCCGCCCGAGCCGAGCGCACCATCCAATCCATGGCGGCGAAGTCGGGGACGATGTTGGCCTTGTCGCCACCTCGGGTGAACACCCCGTGGATGCGCTCGGTGCTCTCGATGTGCTGGCGCAGGGCGGCAACGCTGACGTAGCCCAGCACGGCGGCGTCGAGGGCGTTGCGACCCAGGTGGGGGAAGGCGGCGGCGTGGGCGGCCTGCCCGTGGTAGGTCACCTCCATGAGGGAGGCGGCGATGACGTCCATGGTGGCCAGATCGGCCCCGGCAGGGTGGACCATCATGGCCGCGTCTACCCCCGCAAAGGCCCCCCGCTCGGCCAAGAGCACCTTGCCGGCCCCGCCCTCCTCCGCCGGCGTGCCCAGGATGCGCACCCGCCCGCCGGCGTCGCCGGCCAGGCCAGCCAGGGCCAGACCTGCGCCCAGGCCGGCGGCGGCGATGACGTTGTGGCCACAGGCATGGCCGATGCCGGGCAGGGCGTCGTACTCGCAGCACACCGCCACCACGGGGCCCTCGGTGCCGGCATCAGCGCTGAAGGCGGTGGGCAACCCGAAGGCACCCGCGGCCACCGCCACCCCCTCCCGCTCGAGCACCGAGGTGAGCAGGTCGTGGGCGAAGTGCTCCTCGTAGCCCAGCTCGGGGTGCTCGTGGATCTGATGGGAGACGTCGACCAGGACGGCGGCCAACCCGTCGATCCGCTCGCCCAGCCGGGCCTTGAGCGCGTCGAGATCCATCGTCAGCGACGAGCGCGGTGGTGGTGAAGGGCCAGGGCGAACGGGGCGACGGCCACGCCGAGCACGCCGGCGACCTCGGCGCCGATGCGTACCCGGCGGCGGCGCCGGAGCGCGCCCAGATCCGCCGGTCGCTCCGGAAGGGGATCGGGCAATCCGGGGCGCACCGGATCGTCGCGGCGCTCCTCGGAGGCGTCGAAGCGGGGGGGCCAGTCGACCCGCCGGGTGACAAAGGCGGCGGCCAGCTCGGCGCTGGCGGCGGGGCGATCGTGGTAGGGGTGGACGAACCACCACTCCGCCCTGGCCTCGTCGGCCGTGATGTCGAGGACGACGTAGCCCCGCTCGGTGACGTCGGCCCAGCGCACGTGGTCCATCCGCTTGGCCGCTCGGTCGAGCACCCGCCAGGCCCCGGGGTAGTGCGCCCGCCCCAGGGCCGCTGACGACACCGCAGGCACGGTGAGCTCGACGGCGACGGGACCGTCGTCCCGGCCCGGCCCCTCGAAGGCCCACGACGAGTGCACATCACCCGACATCACCACCGTGCGCCCCCCGGCCTGCGCCCGTTCCTCGATCCAGCCCACCAACCGCTCCCGCTCGCCGGGGTAGCCGTCCCACTGGTCGTCGTGGAGGACCTCACCGTCGAGATGGGCGTAGCCGTTGGGGAGCAGCGGGTTGAGCCACCCGGTGGAGGGCAGGGGGAGGGACACCGAGTTCACCACCACGCCGCTGGCCACCAGGGCCCAGGGGCGGGTGGTGTCGTGCAGCCGGTCGCACAGCCACGCCCGCTGCTCATCGCCCAGCAGTGATCTCGACGGGTCGTGGAGGGGCTTGGCGCCCTCGTCACCGGCCTGGAGGTCGCGACCGGTCAGGCGGGTGTCGAGGAGCACGATCTCGGCCAGGTCGCCGACGGCCACCGACCGCCAGGTGACGAGGGGATCGGCGGGGTCCCGCAGCCGGGCGGGCAGCCACTCCTGGCGGGCCCGAGCGGCAGCGGTGACCCGCTCCGACCACGTCCCCTGCGTCTCGGGATCGTGGTGCTTGGCCCCATCACGCCAGGCGTTGTCGGCCAGATCGTGGTCGTCCCAGATCCCGGTCATGGGGTGGCGCAGGTGCAGGGCTTGGAGGTCGGGGTCCTCCCGGAGCTGAGACAGGCGGTCTCGGTAGTCGTCCAGGCTCACCGCCGGGCGGGGGGGCCGGTGGGTGCGCACCCCCTGGGACCCGTCGTCCTCGTAGAGGTAATCGCCCAGGTGGACCACCAGGTCGACTTCGCGCTCGGCCAGGGCCCGGTACACCCCGAGGGGCGCCACCGAGAAGTGGGCGCAGCAGACCAGACCGAGGCGGAGGCGCTCGGTAGGAGCATCGGGGAGGGTGCGGGTGCGCCCCACCGGGGAGTGATCGCCGCCGGCGCTGAAGCGGTACCAGTAGGTGGTCCCGGCCTCGAGCCCTTCGACCTCGACGACGACGCTGTGGTCCCGCTCGGGCCCGGTCTGGGCCTGACCAGAGGCGACCACGTCGTCCAGGTTGGGATCACGGGCGACGACCCACCCGGCCTCCTCCGCTCCCGAGAGCCTGGTCCACAGCAGGACGCCGGACGAGGTGGGCTCGAAGGTGGCCACGGCGTGACAGAACACGTTCATCCTCCGCAGGCTAGGTGGCGCCTAGACCACGACGGTCAGGGCGTCGGGCTCCACCCGGATGGACAGGGTCCGAGCGGCGCCCACCACCTCGCCGTCGAGGCGCACCGCCAGCGTCGCCCCCAGGTCCTCCTCCACCGCCTGGGCCCGACTGTGGGTGATGGCCGGGTGGGGCAGGTGCGCTCCCTGGGCCAGGCGCGCTCGCACCGGGAGGACCTGGCCGAGGGGCAGGTGGGCGTCGTAGGTGTCGAGGAGCCCGTCGCCGGGATGCGACCGGGGACCCAGGTTCCAGGCCCCGAGCCAGGCGGCGTTCATAGCCACATAGGCCCGGCCCCGCCACCAGGCTCGTCGGGCCACCAGGTGGGCCACGAAGAACTGCGGGCGGCCGTCGAGGAGCACCACGCCAAGGTCGCAGGGCAGGGTCATGGCCTCGGGCGAGCGCAGCCGCCCCTCATCGCCCCGGCCCCCGAGCGTGCGGCACAGGTCACCGCCGACAAGACCGAGGACCGGTACCGGCTTTCCATCACGGCGGGCCGCAGTCACCACCGCCCGGGCCTCGGCGTCACTGCGTACGATCACGCCGTCGTCGGGCAGTGCCCCCGCCCTCCCCCAGGCCCGGCCCTTGCTGATGGCCACGCTGGACAGCGCCCTACTGGTCGTCGACCGACGCCGCCACCTGCTCGTCGGCCTCGGCGATCGGGCCCACGGCCGACGACGCCTCCACCACGCCCCGGAAGAGGCGCTCGGCGGCAGAGCGAGCGGCGGCGGCGGTGTGGGCCACCGGCGCCACCTCGCCGAGTTGGCGCAACAGGTCTATGAGCTGCTTCATGGTGCGCACGAAGTCACCTCCCGACAGGTCCTCGTCGTCGAGGATCTCGTCGAGGTCGTCACCCGATGCCCAGGCGTGGGCCAGGCCGACGAAACCGGGATCCAACGACCGGGTGACGGGCAGCCCGGCCTTGGCCTCGGTCGCCACCAGACCACGGTGGGCCGCTTCGATGGCGCCCCAGCGCCGGCGCAGTTCGGCCGTGGGGAACCATGGGACCGCGGGCTCGGAGCGGCCCCGGGCCTCGAAGCTGAACACCGAGGTCAGGGCGGCCAAAGCCGGCGGGTCGAGTCCGTCGAGCAACCCCTCCTCCACGCAGGTGGCGATGAGCAGGTCGGTCTCGTGGTAGATGCGGCTCAGGCGTTCTCCGGACTCGGTCAGGGCCCACCCGTCGAGGAACCCCCGGGACTCGAGGACCCCGAGCACCCGGTCAAAGGTGCGGGCCAGGGTGTCGGATCGCCCCCTGACCCGCCCCTTGACCTCGGCCACCTCCGCTTCCAACCGTTCGGCCTGGGCCCAGGCCCGACGGTGGCGCTGCACATCGGGGCAGGCCTGGACCGGGTGATCGCTGACGGCGAGAACCAGCTCGTCGAGCTCGGGGTCGGGGTGGCGCTGGCGCAGGAGAGGTCGGCGCACCCGGGAGCGAGCCAGGTTCGACGCCACCACCTTCTGGAAACCCGGGGAGTTGGGGGCGTAGGGCTCGGGAAGGTCGATGCGCCCCAGCGGCTCGGGGGCTTCGGTGAAGTCGGCCGAGCCCAGGGTGAGGCGCCGGCGCTTGGGGGTCAGCACCCGCAGCTGGGCTCCCCCCCGCCGCTGGGCGGCCGACAGCACCGCCGCGGGACCAGCCGACTTGCCCCCGGCCACCCACACCACGTCACCAGGCCGCAGTCGGGCCAGTGCCTCCTCGGTCTGGCGGCTGCCCGCCGGACGCGACGAGCGGATCTCGTCCAACCGCCGCTGGAGGACGAACAACTCCGTCACATCGCCCTGGTCGCAGGTCACCTCCGCCCGGGCCTTGGCCAGGCGCCGGCCCAGGCGCTCGAGGCGGGCCTCCATGCCCACCACCTCCCCGTCGGCCTGGTACTGGGCGAAGGAGAGGTTGAGCAGGTGGTGGGCGGTGCCGG
>JAUJLZ010000344.1 GCA_030447125.1 Acidimicrobiales bacterium | reverse complement strand
TCGGCCCGGTCGGGTTTGAGGTCCTCTTTGAAGATGAGCTTGATGCCGTCGGCCAGGGTCTGGGCCAGACCCCAGGGACCGGCCCGGTTGGGGCCGATGCGGTTCTGCATGTCGGCCACGACCTTGCGCTCGAACCAGATCATGAAGATCACGCCCACCATGACGATGGTGAAGCCGATCACCGCCTTCACGATCACAAACGCCAGAACCACCCAGTCGAAGCCGTTGGCGAAGAGCGGGTCGCCGGTCATGGCGCGGCCGCCGTGCCGCTCGTGGACGCCGACACCGACAGGGTCTCGAGGCGGACCTCGGTGACGGCCAGGGTGGCGTCGATGAGGTCGGCGGCACCCGGCCCGGGCTGGTTCCAGGACAGCGCCACGCTCCCCTGGGGCACGCCGAGGTCGGCCACGGCCTCCAGCACCACCCGGCCCCGGCCGCTGCTCACCTGCAGGCGGGTCCCGCTGCCCACCCCGAGAGGCGCCAGATCGGCCGGGTTCATCCGCAGGCGGGCACCGGGGGCGAGCGGGGCGAGGGACGGCGAATGGTGCACGAAGGTGCCGTCGTCGTAGAGCCGGCGGGAGGCCACCAGGCGCAGGGAGTACCGGTCGAGCGGGGGCGGAGCTCCGGCGCTCGGGGCCGGCGGCGACCACCGCAGGACCGGGGGCCGACCGGCCACCGAGCCGGTGCCCTCGGCTCCACCTCCCGACGGATCGGAAGGCTGGGCGGCCAGCCCCTCACTCGGATCAGGCGTGTCGGGCGCGCCCATGGCCGACGAGGCCAGGGTGTCGACCTTGGTGTGGGCCAATGCCCCCTGGATCCCGGGGGAGTCGGTCTGGGCCATGGAGGGAGGCCCTCCGCTCGTCTCGGCGTCGTGCACGGCACCGGCGACGATGCCGTCGAAGCCCTCCGGCGAGGCCATCCGGGCATTGGTCAGGCCCCGATGCGCCGGGGCCAGGCGCTCGATCTCGTCCCAGATCCCGGTGACCGAGTCGAAGCCGAGATCGCCACCCAGGCGGAAGGCCAGCTCGGCGGCGATCATCCAGTCGGCCCGGGCCGTGCCCGGAGCGGTGACCTTCTGGTGCAGGCGGCTGACCCGTCCTTCGATGTTGGTGGTGGTCCCGGACTTCTCGCCAAAGGCGGCGGCCGGAAGGACCACGTCGGCCAGGCGGGAAGACTCGGTGAGGAAGCAATCGACGGCGAGCACGAAGCCGGCCCCGGCCAAGGCCCGCCGGGCCAGCTCCCGATCGGGGAAGTCACACAGGGGGTCGGCTCCCACCAGGACGAGGCACCCCACCCGGCCTTCGGCGGCGGCGGTGATGATGCCCTGGGCGTCGAGGCCCCGGCTGGCGGGCAGCGCCTCCCACTCCCGGGCGAACCACGGCCGCCCCTCCTCCATCGTGACCCGGCCGGGGAGCAGGCCCGGCGCCAGACCCATGTCGAGGGCGCCGGCCACGTTGCCCCGGCGCAGCACGGGCAGGAAGGTCGTCTCGGGCAGCGCCGCCAACAGGGCGCCGGCGGCGTCGACGACGGGCGTGGCCGCCTCGGCCAACGAGGGGCGACCGAGGACGCACACCAGCGAGCCCCGCCGCAACAACGCCGCGGCCTCCCGCACGCCAGCACCCGGGGCCAGCCCACCGGGACGGTCGTCGTCACCAGCCGGTGAGGACGTGTCGAGTAGGGCCTGCACCAGCTCGGCCACCTCGCCGGGCCGGTAGCGCAGCGACGCCGCCGCGTAGCGGGTCATCCCCGTCTCCACCGGGCTCAGCTCGACCAGCGTGGCGCCCCGCTCGACGACGGCCTGGCGTAGCCGCAGGTACAGCACCGGAAGCTCTTCTTTGAGGTCGGGGCCGAGGAGCAGGATGGTGTCCGCCGCACAGGCAGCGTCGATGGTGGCCCGGGGTAGGCCCACCACTGCCTCGGCGGGGAGCCCGTCGCCCATCTGGGCATCCACGGAGTCGGTGCCCAACAAGGTGCGGGCCAGCTTGGACCAGGCGTAGGCGTCCTCGTTGGTCCCCCGGGCGCCTCCGAGCACGGCGATGGACTCCGGCCCTCGCCGCATCCGGGCCCGGGTGATGCCCTCGGCCGCCGCGGCCAGGGCACCGGCCCACGACGCCTCCGCCAGGTCGTCGGCGCCGACTGCCCGCACCAGCGGCGTTCCCAGCCGTTCGTCACTGCCCACGGCTTCGAAGTCGAAGCGGCCCTTGTCGCACAACCAACCCCAGTTGACGGCGTCGACGTCGACCCCGAGCTTGCGCACCAGACGGTTGGACGACGACTGCACGGCGACGCGACAGCCCACCGCGCAGGCGGTGCAGGTGGACTCCACCTGGTCGAGGTCCCAGGGGCGGGCCCGGAAGCGGTAGGGCCGGGCCAACAGGGCGCCGACCGGGCAGATCTGCACGGTGTTGCCGCTGAAGTAGG
>JAUJLZ010000343.1 GCA_030447125.1 Acidimicrobiales bacterium | reverse complement strand
CGCTCATCGCCGTTCCGACAGGGCAGGCCTCGGATCGGCTCGCTTTCGCTCGCCGATGCTCGGCGCCCTGTCGGCGAGCTTCGCTCGCCTTGAGGGCTACGTGCCGCCTTCGGCGGCACTGATGATGAAGGGTGTTCTATGAGTAGTTCTGTCAAGCAGAAGCATGCTGCGCGGGTGCGGCGGCATCGGCGGGTGCGCAAGAAGGTGCGCGGGTCCGCCGAGCGTCCGCGTCTGGCCGTGTTCCGTTCCAACCGCCACATGGCGGTGCAGGTGATCGACGACCTGAGCGGCCGTACGTTGGCCGCCGCCTCCAGCCTGGAGGCCGACCTCCGATCAGCCGGTCCGACCGGAGGTCGCGAGGCTGCTGCTGCCGTGGGCCGGTTGGTGGCTGAGCGGGCCCGGGCGGCGGGGATCACCCAAGTGGTCTTCGATCGCGGTGGCTTTCTCTACCATGGGCGCGTGGCCGCCGTGGCCGATGCCGCCCGCGAGGCCGGGCTCGAGCTGTGAACAACCTCCAAGAGGAGATCTTTGATGTCTGACGCAGGACTTCGTGACGGGCGGCTCATCACCCGTCCCCGCCGGGTGGCCAAGGTGGTCAAGGGCGGGCGCCGCTTCCAGTTCGCCGCCCTGGTGGTGGTGGGCGACGGTGCCGGGCGGGTCGGCCTCGGCTACGGCAAGGCCCGTGAGGTCCCGCTGTCGATCCAAAAGGGCACCGAGGACGCCAAGAAGAACGTGTTCGAGGTCCCCTTGGCCGGCTCCACCATCGTCCACCCGGTGATGGGCGAGTTCGGCGCCGCCCGGGTGATGCTCAAGCCGGCGGCGCCCGGGACCGGTGTCATCGCCGGCGGTGCGGCCCGGGTCATCCTCGAAGAGGCTGGGGTGCACGATGTGTTGTGCAAGTCGCTGGGCTCGTCGAACCACATCAACGTGGCCCGGGCGACCATCGCCGGGCTCCAGGCCCTGCAGCGACCCGACGTCGTCGCCCGCCGACGCGGGCTCTCGCCCGAAGAGGTCACGCCGGCCGGGCTGTTGAACGCCTACCGGGAATCGAACCGCCAGAGCGGCCCTCCGCCGCGTGAGGTGGCGTGATGAGCGACACGGCCGGCTCGGAGACCAACGGTTACCCCGGCGAGGTCGTCCTGACCGTCACCCAGGTGCGGTCGGCCATCGGGACCAAGCCCAAGCACCGGGGAACCTTGCGGGCGCTGGGTCTGCGGGGGATCGGCCAGACCAACAGCCTGCCCGACCGGCCCGAGATCAGAGGCATGATCGCCCGCGTTCCCCATCTGGTGGAGGTCCGCCGGGGCGACGAGCAGGGGGGTGCGCGATGAAGGTCCACGAGCTCAAGCCCGCGCCGGGCTCCAACACCCGGCGCCGCCGGGTCGGTCGGGGCATCGGTGGTCACGGCGGCAAGACGGCCGGGCGGGGCAGCAAGGGCCAGAAGGCCCGCAGCCGCGTCCCCGTCGGCTTCGAGGGTGGCCAGATGCCCCTGCAGCGGCGGGTCCCCAAGTTGAAGGGCTTCAACAACCCCTTCCGGGTCGCCTACGTCGTGGTCAACCTCGACGCCCTCGAGAGCTTCGAGGGCGACGAAGCCACGCCCGAGACCCTCCGGGCCAAAGGGCTGGTGCACAAGCGGGGCCTGGTCAAGGTGCTCGGTCGGGGTGAGCTGACCCGTGCCGTGCACGTCAAGGCCCACGCCTTCTCGGCCTCAGCCGAGGCCGCCATCACCGGCGCCGGAGGGACCATCGAGGTCCTTCCGCCGCCGTTCGGCAACGGTCGCCCCCCTGCCCGGGGCAACGCCTTGACCAACCGCTAGCGTCCGAAGCGGTCCCGGTCCCCCTTTCCCCGAGAGGTCTGCCTGTGCTGTCCAGCCTGAAGAACATGTTCAAGGTCGCCGACCTGCGCAACAAGATCCTCTTCACCCTGTTGATCATCGCCCTGTACCGCCTGGGCTCCCACGTGCCCACGCCAGGGGTGGACTTCGGCGCCGTCCAGCAGCTCGAGCAGCAGGCCACCCAGGGGGGAGGCGTCCTCGGGTTCCTGAGCTTCTTCTCCGGTGGTGCCCTGACCCGCATGGCCGTGTTCGGGCTCGGGATCATGCCCTACATCACCGCCTCCATCATCATGCAGGTCCTGGCCGTGGTCATCCCCAAGCTGGAGCAGTGGCAGCAGCAGGGGGCGGTAGGACAGAAGAAGATCACGCAGTGGACCCGCTACCTCACCGTCGCCCTCGCCCTGTTGCAATCCACCGGCCTGGCCTTCCTGTTCCACAACGGCGGAGGCGGCCTCTTCGGCAACACCGCCATCGACCTGATCCCCGAGTTCACCGTGCCCCGGGTCATGCTGGTGGTGCTGTCGCTCACGGCCGGCACGGCGCTCATCATGTGGATGGGCGAGCTCATCACCCAGCGGGGGGTGGGCAACGGCATG
>JAUJLZ010000064.1 GCA_030447125.1 Acidimicrobiales bacterium | reverse complement strand
CCTTTCATCCGGCGCCAAGCGCGAGCCGGGCGGTTCGCGCCCCCAGCCCCTGAATCTGCCGCACCTATCAGCGCACGAGCCGGACAGACGCGCCACCGCCACGCCGCTCCGAACCGCGTTCTGCGCGCCCTCATCGGGTTGACGAACCTGTTGCCGGCATGGACGTCACGGGGGGGACCTGCCCATCCGGCAACCTAACTGAGCCGTGTTTCGGGTCGCCTCCGGCGCCGTTCCGGAACCGGCAGCGCTCGCCGGTTGAGTGTGGGGGCACGTGTCGGGTCGGAGCTCCGTCGGCGAGGGCGGCGAGTCCGCCCGACGCGTACTTGCGCAGCCACCGGTGCACGGTCTGGCGCGCCACCCCATTGCGGCAGGCGACGTCCCTGACGCTGGCCCCGTCGTTGAGCGTGGTCAGCACCTCCAGCACTGCCCTAAGCCGCTGTTCCACCAACCCCAGCTCCACCAGCACCGTCCGGCCCTCCTTCGTCGCGGTCGTGTGTGACCACAGCGAAGAAGCGGTGAGTGGTCCAGTGGCCTGGACCACTATGAGGGGGTCACCCTCACGCCCTAAAGGTGGACGCGGCAAGCGTCGATACTGATCAGAACGCTGTGCTCGACGGACGAAGGCTGGAGGGACACAATGGATGATCACTTCGATGAGCTTGCGCCCACGCTCGGTCGGGCGGGTACTCGGCCCAGGATGCGGGCCCGGTACGGAGGGACGTGCTACCGCTGTGGAGGAGCGATCCAAGTCGAGCCCGAGAGCCAAGAGTTCGGCCTAGGGGCGGATCTCCTGGTTTCGGACGATGACGGCACTTGGATTCACTCTGATTGTTACTAAGGCGCAGCCTTATGCCTGATAAGTCTGCCACCTCGCTCATCACTACTCCCGTAGGCACCGAACACAAACGGCGAGGACTTCAGGTTCATTCGCCCATGATGGCCAGCACTAGCGCGTCCCCCACACCGTACTCCGAACCTCCCGTAGAGGTCGAGTATGTGCAGTTAAGCGGATCCATACGCGTTCGACAGTTCCAGACGATCCTGACCAATGCCACCATTTTTGATGTAACTGAGAATGAGGGTGCAGCGAAGCGAGCCCTCCGTGAGAGGCGCTTTGATTTCGCGCCGGTCAGACGCGAAAGTCAGCTAGTCGGTTACGTCGCCGGAACAGACTTACAGGATGACGGCCAAGAAGATGTCAGTGCTCGACTACGGCCCATTACGCCACAAATGATCGTGACTGGCGACGCTCCTTTTCACGACATGATTCGATGGCTCGATTGCGGGTTCTTGTTCGTTTTAGAGGGTAACCGCCTGACGGGTTTCGTCACCCCTTCGGACACAAACAAGCAACCCGTTCGCTCCTACTTCTACCTGTTGGTTGCAGAGGTGGAGATCGGTATGGCTAACCTCATCCGGCGGCACTTCGACCCTTTGCCAAGCGTCTTGAGGGTCCTTTCAGCCCAACGGCGCGCTGAGGTGGAGAGCCGGATGTTGTGCGACCGTCGCCAGGACCTTGACGCCGATGTCGTCAGCTATTTCATGTTCGCCGATCTGATGAAGGTGGTCGGAAAGACGGAAGCCATCCGCCTTGGCTTTACGGGAGAGCAATGGAAGAAGGCGACGGGCTCCCTCGACTCCCTTCGAAATTGGGTGATGCACCCTTCTAAAGGGAGCATCACCGCCGAGTACTCGATCGAGGGGCTTGTAAGGTTTGACGAACGCCTCCTTGACCTCTCGGAGAGGATCCGCAACCAACTTTGGGCGCAAGCGAAGGGGACGCCGACATGACCTTCACTTCGGGGCTGTTCGCACTCGATCTCGACCACTGGGCCCCGAATCCGACCCCGGCATGGGCCGACTGTGAGGTCGACCTCATGGGCCAGCCAATCGTCCGGTTCCACTACGTCGCTCCCGATGGCTTCGGTACCGACACCTACGGGTGGTACCACGATCTCTTCCTTCGGGTGGACTACCTGGCCGACCATCTCGACTTGGTGATCGAGATCGAAGGCGAGTGGAGCGTCGAAGCCTCCTTCGGCATGTCTGACCTTCATGATGCCTTGATTGAGGCGCGCTGGGGCGAGGTGGATCCAGAGGACCTCCTCGTCCTTCTATTGCACGCTGCCCGCTCTCGTGTCCGAGTCTCCCCTTTGACCGACGCCGATGTCGAGCATGTCGACGGCCTGCCTCTGATTGCTGAATCGAGCGTCGCCGAAGAAGTTGCACGGCGAGGTCGCTGGCAAAGGGCCAGATGGTCAACTGACCAAGGCAAAACCGGATGAACAACGACGATGTCGATGCATTGCACGGACAAGACTTTTCACCGGGCAGGGCAGGGCAGTTCCCGTACGTGGTGATCCGCCACTTCGCTGCCACCTACGAGTGGATGCCAGTTCGCTTCGTCGAAGACGCCGCCGGCTTGTCGCAGTCGGGCGACACCCTCCTGGTTCCTGTCACCGATTCAGAGAGTGAAGCCTCTGACCCCAGCCGGGCAGTGCTGGTCGAGCGCCTGGTGGATCTCTCCCGATCCACCACGAGACGGACGTGCGCCGTCTTCGGTCCGGACGACGCCGTCTACGTGGAGCCCGACGGTGACATCATGGCGAGTTGCGACATTCCTCGCGGCGGGTTTGGTGAGCCCTGCTAGATGATGCCGATGCCTTTCGCACCGTCGCCTCCGGCCACCCGGCTAGCGAAAACTTGGCCGGGGCCATGACGGTCACGGCTGACCAGTACAACGCCAACGTGCACACTCAAGGACATGCGACCCCCTACGGCCGCGAGGCGGTGGCCATACTCGCCCGGCAGGTGGTCGAGATCAAAGGCGGCGACCCGCTCGCTCCGGTGACGGTGGTCGTCGCCTCGAACTATGTCGCCGTCGCCGCCCGTCGAGCGCTGGCTGCCCGCCCTGGCGGCGTCGCCAACGTCTCGTTCCTCACGCTGCACCGCCTGGCCGAACGACTGGGCGCGGCCACGCTCGCCGCCGCCGGCCGCCGGCCGGTGTCGGCGCCGGTGATCGCCGCCGCCGTGCGGACCGTGCTCGACGACGAGCCGGGGGTGTTCGCTCCCGTCGCCGCTCATCCCGCCACCGAGCGCGCCCTGGTCGCTGCCCACCGGGAGCTGGCTGCCGTCCCCGACGGTGCGCTCGACCTGGTGGCCACCTGCTCGCCCCGTGCCAACGATGTCGTCCGGATCCATCGGGCCGTTCGATCTCACCTCGTGGGCGACTGGTACGGCGAGCATGATCTGCTGGTCGCCGCAGCCGAGGCCTGGCTCGGAAGCACGACCGTCGAGAGTGGTCCGGTCATCGTTCACCTACTGCAAGAGATCCCTCCGGCCGGCGCCGACCTGCTCCGGCTGCTTCGTCCCGTTCACGTCAACGTCGGCATCACCGGCGACCACGACGCCGACAGCCCCGTCCTCGCTTCCCATCGGCGGGCGGACATCGAAGTCAGAGCCCCGGAGATGGAGCCCCGTTGTGCCACCAGCATCGTCAGCACCAGCGACGCCGACGACGAAGTGCGGGCGGCGGTGCGCCTCGTCACCCAGTGGATGCACAAAGGAATCAACCTGGCCGGGATCGCTCTCGTCTACGGCACGCCCCACCCGTACGCCCGCCTGGTGCACGAGCAGCTCGCCGCCGCCGGGATCCCCTGGAACGGTGCCCCGGTGCGAACCGTCGGTGACCTGCTGTTCGGTCGGACCCTCCGGGCCCTGCTCGCGCTGCCCGACCGCGGCTACCGGCGCCCTGACGTGCTCGCTGTGCTCACGGCTGCACCGCTGCTCGACGGTGAGGGTCGGGTGCCGGGACGGGCATGGGAGCGGCTGTCCCGTGAGGCCGGCGTGGTCGGCGGCGACGACTGGGATGAGCGCCTGGCCAACCTCTCCTCCGAGCAGCGCCGTGACGCCGAGGCCATCGACGCCGAACGGGAGGACGACTGGCGGGCCGACCGCAAGCGCCGCGACGCCGAGACCGCCGACGCGCTGGCCCTGTTCGTTCGCCGGCTGCGAGCCGATCTCGACGCCGGTGCCGCCGCCGGTTCGTGGGGGGCGCTGGTCGAGTGGGCCAAAGGCCTCGTCGCCACCTACCTGGGAGACGAGCGGCGGCGGGTGCGCTGGCCGCACGAAGAACGCCTCGCCGCCGAGCGGGTGGAGGCGGCGCTCGACCGCCTGGCCGGGCTGGACGCACTGGAAGGACCGGCGCCGACGGTCGAGGTGTTCCGCCGGGCGCTCGAGGGAGAGCTCGACCAGGCTGGCCGTCGGGTGGGAAGGCTCGGCGACGGTGTGCTGGTCGGCCCAGTGGCAATCGCTTCGGGCCTGGTCCTCGACCGGGTCATCGTGCTGGGTATGGCCGAAGGTGTCTTCCCGCCCCGCCGGCTGGAGGACTCGCTGCTTCCCGATGCCGAGCGCACGTTTGCCGGCGGGGCCCTCCAGCTCCGGGCCCAACGGGTCCATGACGACCGCCGCCACCTCCTCGCCGCGGCGGCATCGGCCGACGAGGCGGTGTTGTGCCAGCCACGGGGCGACCTCCGGCGCTCCCGTGAGCGTCCGGCCTCCCGCTGGCTGGTGGCCGATGCCGCCCGCCTGTCGGGCGTACCTGGCCTCCGCTCCGGCGACCTCGCCGAGCATGCCGGTGCGGCATGGCTCGATCACGTGCCGTCGTTCGAGGGGGGCCTCGTTCGCCTGGCCTCCCCGGCATCGGAGCAGGAACTGCGGCTCGCCGCGATCGCTCGCCGCCAGCACGACCATCCCGCCGTCACCGCTGACGGCCCGCTCGTCGCCGCGCTGGAGGTCGTGGAGGCCCGCCGTAGCCACCACTTCACCCGCTTCGACGGCAACCTTGGGACCGTCGCCTCCGAGCTGGGCCGACCTCCGAGGGCGTCGGCCACCCGGCTGCAGACGTGGGCCGCGTGCCCGCACCGGTACCTGCTGCAGTACGTGCTCGGCGTGCAGCCGATCGAGGAGCCCGAGCGGCTGCTCATGATCAGCCCCCTCGACAAGGGCAGCTTGATCCACGAGATCCTCGACGAGTTCGTCGGCACGGCCATCGGCTCCGGGCACCCGCTGGATGGCTGGACGCCAGCTGACCAGGCGCGGCTCACGCTCGTGGCCGAGGCGCACTTCGCCCGCTACGAAGCCGACGGCCGCACCGGGCGCCGCCTCTTCTGGCGCCGGGACCGTGCGCAGATCCTCGCCGATCTCGACCGGTTCCTCGAGCAGGACTCCGAGCGCCTCGCCCAGGGCTACCGCCCGCTGGGGACCGAGCATCCCTTCGCCGACGTGCCGGTGACGCTGCCCAGCGGCCACGTGCTGCTCGTGGGTGGCAAGATCGACCGCATCGACCGCCGGCCGGACGGTTCACTGGCCGTCCTCGACTACAAGACGGGCAGGGCCGACAGCTATCAGGGCCTCTCGGAGCAGAACCCGCATGGCGGGGGCCGGTGGCTCCAGCTCTACCTCTACGCCGTCGCCACCGAGGCCGCCTTCCCGACCGACCTTCCTATCTGGTCGGCCTACTGGTTCAACACCAGCAAGGGCGGGTTCAAAGAGCGCGGCTACGTCGTCAGCCCCGAGGTCGCCGCCGAGGTGTCCGCAGCCATCGACACCATCGTCGAAGGCATCGCTGCGGGGCTGTTCCCCGCCCACCCGTCGGTGCCGTCCAGCCGGGTCGGCCACGTCGACTGCTGGTACTGCACGCCTGACGGTCTCAGCGCTGCCGACCGCCGCCGCGAGTGGGAGCGCAAGCGGCTCGACCCCGTGCTGGCCGACTATGTCGGCCTGGCCGACCCGGAGGCGCTCGATGCCGACGTCTGACGACGAGGCCCGCCGGGCCGTCGCCGACGACCTCGACCGCACCCTGTTCCTCGAGGCGGGAGCCGGTTCGGGCAAGACGTCGTGCCTGGTCACCCGGTTCGTGGCCCTGGTCGAGTCGGGGATCCCGGCTGATCACATCGCGGCGATCACGTTCACCGAGAAGGCCGCCGGCGAGCTCCTCGATCGCATCAGAGGCGAGCTCGAGGAACGCGCTCGTGCCGGACGTACTGCCTGCGCTCAGGCCCTGGTCGTGCTCGACCGGGCGGCCATCGGCACCCTCCATTCGTTCGCCCAGCGGGTCCTGAACGAGCATCCCGTGGAGGCCGGCCTCCCCCCGCGCATCCACGTGCTCGACGAGATCGCCTCCCAGGTGGCGTTCGAGGCCAGGTGGGAGGCGTACATCGATGAACTGCTGGAGGACCCGGCAAGGGAACAGGCGCTTCGCCTCCTGCTCGCCAGCGGCGCCGACCTGAAGCACCTCCACGACGTCGCCGCGGCGTTCAACGCCAACTGGGACCTCGTGGAGGACCGGGCCAGCTGGCGACCACCGGACGTGCCGCCGCTCGACGTCGACGCCATCCTCACCCAGCTGGAGGCGGTCCTTGCCCTCGCCGATCACTGCACCGACCACGAAGACAAGCTCCTGGGGCACCTCCACGGCCCGGTGACCGACCTCGCCCGCCGGCTCGAGGACGCCATCGACGACGACACTCGGCTCAGCCTGCTGCAGGCCAAGCTCTCCTACGGCTACGGCCGCCAGGCAAACTGGTCCAGCGTCGGTATCGGCGTGGTGAAGGACCTGCTCGCTGGTCTCGACGCCGACTGCGAGTTGCTCCGCCAAGCGGTGCAGGAGGGCGTGCTCCAGGTCCTTGCCTCCTCCCTGGCTGACTTCACCGTCCGCAGCGCCCACGCCCGCCGGCGGGCGGGCGAGCTCGAGTTCCACGATCTCCTGGTGCTGGCCCGCGCCGTGCTGCGCGACCGCGACCAGGGTCCAGGCGTGCGGGCCGCCCTCGCCCAGCGTTACCAGCGCTTGCTGCTCGATGAGTTCCAGGACACCGACCCCATCCAGATCGAGCTCGCCGCACTGATCGGCTCCGACGACCCGGCCGCCAGCGGCTGCCACTGGTCGCAGATCGACATCGAGCCGGGCCGGCTCTTCTTCGTCGGCGACCCCAAGCAGTCGATCTACCGGTTCCGCCGAGCCGACATCGGCATGTTCTTGATGGCCCGGGACAAGCTCGTCGGCAGCAGCGAGCCGCTCACCAAGAACTTCCGCGCTGGTCGACCGATCGTCGACTGGGTCAACCACACCTTCGACCAGCTCATCGCCGAGGTCCCTGACTCGCAGCCGGCCTACCTGCCCCTCGAAGGGGAGCGGCCGTCGCCCGAGGTGGGCCCACCGGTCGCATTCGTCGGGACGGTGCACCACCCCAGGGCGTCAGCTGGGCAGGTACGCGAGGCCGAGGCCCGCGACGTGGTGGCCGCCATCTGTACCGCCATGAACGACCAGTGGTCGGTCGGGAGGCGCCAGGACGACGGGACCGAGATCTGGTGCGACCCGAACTGGTCCGACATCGCCATCCTGTTGCCCGCCCGCACATCGCTTCCGTTCCTCGAGCAGGCGCTCGATGCGGCGGCGGTGCCGTACCGGGCCGAGACCTCCTCGCTCGTCTACGGCACCCGTGAGGTGCGCGACCTGCTCCTGATCGCTCGGGCCGTGGAGGACCCCACCGATGCCCTCGCCGTGGTCGCCGCCCTTCGCACGCCGGGCTTCGCCTGTGGTGACGACGACCTGTTCACCTGGCGCAAGCGCCACGGCGGGTCCTGGGACCACCAGGGCCCACCGCCCCAGGGCGCGCCGGCCGACCATCGGGTGGCGCTCGGCCTCGCCTGGCTCGGGGAGTTGCACCGTGAGCGGTTGTGGCTGTCGCCCAGCCAGGTGCTCGAGCGCATCGTGCGTGACCGTCGGCTCATGGAGCTGGCCGTGGTCGAGCGCCGACCTCGTGACCTGTGGCGGCGCCTGCGCTTCGTGCTCGACCAGTGCCGGGCGTGGGAGGAAGCGGGTGGCGTCACCCTGCGCCAGTATCTCCGCTGGGCCGAAGGCCAGTCGGCCGAGGGCTCCCGCGTCGTCGAGACCGTGCTTCCCGAGAGCGACGACGACGCCGTGCGCATCCTCACCGTTCACGGCGCCAAGGGCCTGGAGTTCCCGATCGTCGTGTTGTCGGGCCTCACCACCGAGATGCGCGCCTTCCCCCGAGGCGTCGAGGTGCGCTTCCCGCCCACCGAGGCGTGGGCCATCAAGCTGAAGAAGGGCCTGAGCACTGCCGAGTTCGAGCTCACCCAACCCCTCGAGGAGCAGATGGACCACCACGAGCGACTCCGGTTGCTCTACGTGGCCACCACCCGTGCCCGCGACCACCTCGTCGTGTCCGTCCACCGCAAGGACCGCACGAACCCGAAATGTCCGACGGCTGCCGAGGTGCTCCATCGTGCTGGTTGGGACCCGGCCCAGGTGACGCACCTCGAGCTCGACCACGCACCGTTCCAAGCGACGACGCCGCCGGACACACCGGCCGACACGGTCAGCCTCCCGACACCCGATGAGTGGCGCCGGTCGCACGACGCCGCTCTCGCTGCCGCGTCGAAGCCGGTCGCCACCTCCGCCACCCGCCTCGCCGCCGAAGCCGCAGCACAGAAGGAAGCCGAGGAGGAAGCCGCCCGCGCCGCCGCCGGCGACCCCGGCCTGGCCAAGGGTGCCAAAGACGTCGACCTGCCCCCTTGGCAGAAGGGCCGCTACGGCACCGCCGTCGGCCGAGCCGTCCACGGCGTGCTGCAAACCATTGACCTCGCCACCGGTAAGGGTCTCGAGCAGGCCGTCGCTGCCCAGGCCGCCGCCGAAGGCGTGCTGGGCAAGGAGAACGTCATCGAAGCCCTGTGCCGCTCCGCGCTAGCCAGTGACATCGTCAAACGAGCCGCCGAGCGCCCGCACTGGCGGGAAGTCTATGTCGGCGTCCCCTATGGGGACGGCGTGCTCGAGGGCTACATCGACCTGCTCTACCGGGACGACAACGGGCTCGTGGTGGTGGACTACAAGACCGACGCCTGGTCCACCGAGGCGGATCTCGAGGCCAAGGTCGAGCGCTACTCGGTCCAGCTGCAGGCGTACGCCGATG
>JAUJLZ010000007.1 GCA_030447125.1 Acidimicrobiales bacterium | reverse complement strand
CGTAGGCCACGTCGTACATGGAGGGGACGTAGACCCCCTCGACCGAGGCCAGGTCTCTCAACAGGCGCTCTCGGGAGCCGGGGGTACGTCCGCCCGCCTTCCACTCCCCCACCCGCTCAGTGATGTCGGCGATGACCTCCTCGCCGTCGCCCAGGACGAAGAAGTCGACGAAGTCAGCCAGGGGCTCGGGGTTGTAGGTGCAGTGCCCGCCGGCGCCGATCAGCGGGTCTTCGGGGCTGCGGTCGGCGCTGCGCACCGGGACGCCGGCCAGGTCGATGCAGTTGAGCACGTTGGTGTAGACGAGCTCGGCCGACAGGTTGAAGGCCAGGATGTCGAAGTCGGACGCCGGGCGGTGGGTGTCCACCGAGAACAGCGGCAGGCCGTGGCTCCGGAGCAGCGCCTCGAGGTCGACCCACGGTGCATAGGTGCGCTCGGCCACGGCGTCGGGCCGCTCGTTGAGGATCTCGTAGAGGATCTGCAGGCCCTGGTTGGGCAGCCCGATCTCGTAGGTGTCGGGATAGGCCAGCAGCCACGCCACCCTGTGCGGTGCGTGCTCGGGGACCTGGGCGCCGTCCTCGCAGCCGATGTAGCGGGCCGGCTTCTGGACCTGGGCCAGCAGCGGTTCGAGGCGGGACCACAGGCAGGACATGGTGTTTCGATCCTACCGGCCGTGTGTCGGGCGGTCCGCAGCGTGAGCGGGGGAACTACGATGACCGGAAGCGGTGTTGTTCCTGTTGCCAGCGGTGGCGTCGCCGGTATCGATCGACGCCCTGGCTTTGGAGTCGTTGGCCTTCAGACGACGCCGGCGGCCACCAGCACCTTGGGGAGACGGGTCTTTCACCAGGCCGGAACTGTGGAGCTGTTCAAGCCTTCCTTCGTTGAACTCGAGAATTCGTTCAGTGGCATCAGCGAACGCAGGGGTCAGCGGCCTGGCGACGGATGAGCGCCGTGCTCGCCGAGCACAGGCCTTCCCGTCCGGGTCTGTCCGATGAAGATGATGGCTACCGTCGCCCCGACGGCGAGCGCCAGGGCGAGAGCCGCCAACGCCACCGCCGGCTGCATGTCGCGCAGGCCCGCCACCCGAGCGGCGACGAGAACGATCGCTACATGAGTGGCGAGGATGGCCAGTAAGGCCCAGACGGGGAACGGACCCTGGGCGAGCGGACGTCGACGCAGGAACGCCCGGCCGACCGGCTCGGCCACCAGCACCCCGAGGCAGGCGAGGCCGCCGACGATGGCCGTGTCGCGGAAGGTGCCCCCTTGGCCAACCGTCCAGACCAGGAGACCGGTGGCGGCCAGCGCACCGCCGGCGCCCAGCGTGGCCAGGCGGGTGGGCCAGCCCAGCAGGGCCAACGGAAGGGCTGCGCCCAGCACCGGCAGCGCTTCTCTCGTCTCGGGAACGGTGATGAAGACACCCACCAAGGACACCGCCATGAGCCCCGGACCCAGCCGTCGGGACCCACGCCGGTGGTCGAAGGCGGCGACCAGTGAACCCCCGAGCACCACCGTGGCGGCGATGGCCCAGGGTGCCCACACCTGGTCCACCTCGACGCCGGTGGCCAGGATCAAGGCCCCCGGAACGGCCAAGAGGGGCAACGCGAGCCGGGCTCGGGGCGCTAGATCAGCCACCAGTCCGGCGAGGCCGAGGGCGAGGATTCCGCTTGCCAGGCCTGGTGCAGGCTGGCCGAGCTGTTGGAGGACGGCCACCCCGGCGGCGGCGATCAGTAGCCCGGCGGCGGGGAGGGGGTCCTCTTTCCGGGACCGCCAGGCCAAGGCACCTCCAACACCAACGAGCAGCATGATCCCGCCGATGACCAGCCCTGATCGGAACGAGGCCTCGGTGAAGGGCGCGAGGACTCGCTCGGGGATCACCCGTCAGGCCGAGAGACGGGCGGTCACCTGCTCGGCCTGATGGCCGAGCGATGCCAGCACCTCCGCCACCGTCGTCGCGTCGTCGAGTGACAGCCGGGCGAACATGGGCAGCGAGATCACCCGACTCGACACGTCGTCGGTGACGGGCAGGACGGCCCGGGGCAGGTGTGCGTAGGCCTGTTGGGCGTGCACCGGCGGGTCGAAGTAGCAGCGGGTGTCGATGCCTTCAGCACGCAGCGCTGACACCACGTCATTCCGACTCATGCCGAAGTCGTCGTCGATCCGAACGGTGAAGTCCTTGTACGTGGAGACGTCGCCGTCGTCGACCACCTGCACGGAGATCCCATCCACCCCGGCCAAGAGCTCCCGGTAGCGCCGGGCCAGCGCCTGGCGGCGTTCCAGGTGATCATCGAGCAGGGCGAGGGACTCCAGCGCCATGGCCGCGTGGAACTCCGACATGCGGGCGTTGAGCCCGGGAAAGCGGCAGTCGTAGTCCCCGGGGTTCCCGTAGTCGCGACCGAGGACCACGGCGTCGGCCACGTCTTCGCGATTGGTGGCCACGATGCCTCCTTCTCCTCCCACCACCAGCTTGGTGGGGCTGAGGCTGAAGACCTCGGCGTCGCCGAAGCCTCCGATCACGCGACCCCGGCGGCGGGCGCCCAAGGCGTGGGCGGCGTCGAAGACCAGCGGCATCCCGGCCGAGCAGGCCAGGGACTCGAGCCGGTCCACGTCGCTGGGCGCCCCAAAGACGTGGGTGGCGACCAGGGCTCCAGGGTCAGCGGCACCAGCTAGCCGGGCTTCGAGGTCACCCACATCGACCTGGAAGGTCTCGCTCCCGCACTCGGTGAAGACCGGCGTCAGCCCACACCAGGCCGGTGCGTGGGCCGAGGCTGAGAACGTGAAGCTGGGCAACAGCGCCGAAGTGCCCGCCGGCGCCAAATGGCGGAGCACGAGCATCAGGCCCGAGGTGCAGGAGGCCACGGCCACGACTCGAGCCACGCCCAGGCGCTCGGCCACGAGCTCCTCGAGCTCTCGCACGAGCGCTCCGTTGGTCAGCATCCCCCGCTCGTAGGAGGGGGCCACACGAACCATGACCCGATCGAGCGGAGGGGTATAGGGGCGGGCGAAGGGGAGACCCTCGGGAAACGCCGGCCGGCCGCCGAGCACCGCAGGTTGTCGCACTGGGTTACCGGCCGACCGAAGCCTTTGAGGCGGCGTCGGCCTTGAGCCGGAACGAGGGGAAGGAAGTAGTGGAGTCGCTCGATCCGTAGTAGCCGCCATCCCCGTATCCGTAGCCCGTGCTGGCCACCGGTGCCTTGTTCAGCACGCTCCCTACCACCGGTGCCTCCACCTGGGCGAGGAGCTCCAGAGCCCGCTGGACCTGCCGGCGGGTGGTCGTGCCTGAGGAGGTCACCAACAACGTTGCGTCGACCCACTTGGACACCACCAACGCGTCGGTGACCGGCAGCACCGGCGGCGTGTCGATGAGCACCAACGCACCTTGGGCCCGAAGGGAGGAGAGCACCTCGGCCGTTCGCCTGGAGGCCAGCAGCTCTGAGGGATCGGATGGGATGGGGCCCGACACCAGGACCGACAGACCGGGTTCGCCAGGGAAGGGCTGAAGGGCAGCCGACAACGGGACGTCCCCCATCAAGACGGAGGTGAACCCGACGTTGTTGGAGAGGTCCAGGAACTCGTGGAGCCGAGGCCGCCGCAGGTCGCAGTCGACCACCACGACCTTGCGGTCCTCGGCCCGGGCCAGCACCACCGCCAGGTTGGTCACGGTCGTCGTCTTGCCCTCGCCCGCCGAGGCGCTGGTGACCTGCAGGGTGTGCAGGGGTTCGTCGGCACCCAGGAACTGCACCGACGTGCGAAGGGCCCGGTAGGCCTCACTCGGCGCCGAGTTGGGACTCTCCAGGGTGACGACCTGGGCCGTGCTTCTGTCCCGCCAAAGCATCGCCGGGATGAGACCGAGGATCGGCACAGTCGCCCCCGTGGCCCGCTCCAGGTCGTCCTTGGACTTGATCGAGTCGTCGAGGTACTCGAAGAAGAAGACCAAGCCAATGCCGAAGACGAGACCAATGGGCAGGGCTAGCAGGGCGTTGCGAGTTGGTTGGGGCTTGCTGGGTTCGTTTCGTGGCGTCGCTGCGGTGCCATCGGTGACGCCGCCCGTTGCGAACTGGATCCGGGCATTCAGATCATCGATCTGGGTGCGAATGGGAGTTTGGCGGGCCTGCACCGCCGCCCGGCGGTCGAACAGGTCGCCGAACACGAACGGCTGGGTCACCGATGAGACCTCTCCTAGACGACCGGTCAGGTCGTCGATCTCCGCCTGGAGGGCATCGAACTGCGCCTGGGCCTGGTTACGCACCGGGACGAGCTCGTCCAAGGTCCCTTGACGGCGATGGTCCTCGTAGGCGATGACGTATGCGTTGGCGATGGCGGCAGCCGTCTCGGGCTCGGAGCTCTCGGCTGAGACACGGACGAACTGGGTCCCACTCACGGCGTCAATGCTCACGGGCGGCGCTGTGCCCCCCAGCATCTCCCGGACGCGATCCACGACTGCAGCGCTCTGCATGACCTCGATCTCATTCTGCACTGACTCGCTGGAGCCTTTCGAGGTCTCGGTGAGCAGCGTGTTCACGGGCGGGACGATGCGGAACTGGGCGCTGGAGTCGTACACCGGCGACTGGCCGGCCGAAAAGCCGTAGGCGGCACCAACCATGACGACCGTGGCCAACACCACGATCCACTTTCGGGCCCAGAGGACCTGCAGGTAGTCTCCTAGTTCGAGGGTGGGTCCCCCTCTCGCTGTTGCGGCCATCGCCTCATGGTAGACCCCGCCCGTCGAATCGCCTGGCATCGGAAGGAACTCTCATGCCTTCGCCTGATGGCACTGCTGTCCTCCGCCGCGGCACCGATCTGGCCGGCGACGTCGCTCCGTCCTACATTCGCTCTCTCCGCGTAGGAAGGTCGGGCCGGGGGCAGTTCTGTGATGTCGAAACCTTTTGCCTGTTCGTCGGTCATCCTCGCAGTGGACACAGTCTGATCGGTTCTCTGGTCAACGCCCATCCCGATGTCGTCGTCTCCCACGAGCTCGACGTCCTGCGCTACGTCGGGCTGCGCTTCCGGCGCGAGCAGCTCTTTCACCTCATCTTGGAGCGGGATCGGGAGTTCACGCGCAGCGGGCGCGAGGTCGGCGGAGGGTTCGACTACCACGTGCCCGACGAGTGGCAGGGCCCATCACCGGAGACTCCTGGTCATAGGGGACAAGCGAGGGGACTCGTCCACTCGCCGGCTCGACAAGCGCCCGAACCTGGTCGAGCGTCTGGAGCGAACTGTTCGGGCCCCGGTGAGGATCATCCACGTGACCCGCAACCCTTTCGACAACGTCGCCACCATGGCCTACCGAGCGGGATGCGGGCTGGACAAAGCCCTAGACCGCTACCTCCGGCTGTGCACCACTGTCGAACGCATCCGGATGCGACACCCTGGCGCGGTGATCGACATCGCCCACGAGGAGCTCATCGCCGAACCTGCCGACCTTCTGGCCAGGACCTGCGCCTTCCTCGGCGTCGACACCTCCCCGTCCCACCTTGAGCATTGTGCTGCCATCGTGTACCGAGAGCCGAACCGCCTTGGGGGCTACTCCTATGGCGGGCCCTGAGCCGGTGCCGGGCGCCACCTCCTCGGGACCGGGTGACGTGAAGGTGGTCTTCATCCTGGGGTTTCCCCGCAGCGGGAGCACACTGCTCGGCAACATCCTCGGCCAGCTCGACGGCTGGTTCTTCACCGGCGAGCTCCGGGAGCTGTGGCATCGGCGCCAGATCGAGCGTGCCCGCTGCGGATGTGGTCTGGGGACGAAGGTCTGCCCGTTGTGGTGCTCCGTCACTGCGGACACCTCCGCTGGCGGCCCGGGTCCGGTGCCTTCCGACGCTGACATCGTGGCTTTGCAGCGCCGTGCCCTCCGGTGGGGAGGCACTCGCTACGCGTTGGCCCGCCGTCAACCGCCGGCCGGACGAGACCCTTCCTGCGATGCCTACCTGGAGACGTTGTCCCAGACCTACCGCAGCATCGCTCGGGTCGCGCCAGCGCGAGTCGTGGTGGACTCTTCGAAGTGGCCGGCCGACGCAGCCATGGCTGAGTTCGCCTCGGGCGTCCAGCCCTGGTTCGTGCATCTGGTGCGCGATCCTCGCGGCGTCGTCCATTCCCGCCAGCGGGCCCGGGAGCGTCGGCGGAAATCTCATGCGCACCCCCGGCCTGTGCTCTCCGCGCTCCGTCCCCTGTGGCTGGCCTACGACGCCGCCGGGTGGTCGGCGCTCAACCTGACGGCGCGGCACGCCCCATGGCGGCCCCCCCCGCCCCGCTGGATCGAGCTGACCTACGAGGATCTCGTCCGCAGACCGGAACAGGCACTCGAGCGTCTCCTCGAACGGCTGGGAGAAGGGGGCAGGGACCTGCCCTTCGTCGCCCCCAACACCGTTCACCTGGCGGCAAACCACGCCGTCGCGGGCAACCGCAACCGCCTGGAGAGCGGAGACGTCCGGGTGACGCCCGACGAAAGCTGGCGAGACGGCCTTCGGCCGTGGGAACAGCGGCTGGTGCGGGCATTGTCCCTCCCGGGACGAAAAGGCTAGACGGACAGGAAGCTCCTCACCCGGCCGGGACGCCGGTGAGCCCGCGGCTCGGGCCGCACTAGGAGCGGGAACGCTCCTCGGCCAGCTCGAACTCAGGGAGACCCCAGACTCTGGCGCCGGCCGGCGGCACCAAAGCCAGGGCGAGCCGTCCGTAGTGCACTGGTCGCAGGGGTTCAGCCCGGATGGCGTGAAGGAACATCGACCGAGCGTCGCTGTAGCGACCCAGCCGAGCGGCGTTCACGCCGGCGACTCCGTAGCGACTGGCGAGCAGGGAAGGAGCACGGGCCAGGCGATCGCGGTGGTGCTCGAGGAGGTAGGTGGCACCGTGGTAGAGGTTGCGCGGGTGGCTCCGGGCCCGGGCGGAACGACGACGCTGGTTGACCCGCACCAGTACCTCAGTGGTGGCATCGACCGACCAACCCCGCTCACTGCACAGGGGTAAGAGGCGCAGGGCCATCTCCTTGTGGGTACCGGTGGAAAGACCGACGGCGTAGCCTCCGATCTCCTCGAAGGCGTCCCGGCGCACGGCGAAGGTGCCCGTGTCGAACAAGCCGACGAACCCGTCGTAGGCCGGGCCCATGTCGCGGGCCGGCACGATCTTGGTGGCTCCTGTCTCCAGGTCGAGATGCTCGGCGGCGCAGGACACGACCGCGTGCGCAGGCGTGATCACCGCCTTGAGACCGGCCAGCCAGCCGGGGAGGACTTCGTCGTCATCGTCGAGGAAGATCAGCCACCGCCCCAGAGCCAGCCCCGCACCGGTGTTTCGGGCCACGCTCGTACCGGCGTTATCCTGGCGTTGGTAGCGCAGGCGGGGTGCACCCAAGCCGTGGACCACACCGGGGGTCTCGTCGGTGGAGCCGTCGTCGACCACGACGACTTCGTAGTCATCGATCGTCTGGGAGAGCACCGAGCGAAGCGCCCGGGTGAGGCGCTCGGCCCGGTTGAACGTCGGCATGATGATGGTGAAGGTCGGTTCGTCTCCTCGCTCCACAGGAGCGAGGCTACTGTCGACCGACGGAGAACGGAGCGAGAGACACCGTCGACGGCCGACCAACGAGGAGCATCATCATGAGCACGATCAGGGTCATGTATCTGCTCTACGGCTATCCGCAGGCCTCCCAGACCTACATCAAGACCGAGCTGGAGGCCGTCAAGGACCGCTACGACCTCAGCATCGTCAGCACCCACCAGAGCGAGGTCGGCGTCCCCTACCGCAACCACCTGCCCTACCAGCACCACAGTGACCTGGGTGAGCTGCGCGAGGCGGTCGAGGAGTTCCGACCCGACGTCCTCCACGGCCACCACCTCCGTGAGGTAAAGGTGCTCGCCCCCCTCGCCCGCCAGACCGGAGTGCCGTTCACCCTGCGCAGCCACTCCTTCGACGTCATCGACAGCCCCAAGTCGCCCACCGCACGCCGCACGCTGCTCCGGCGCCGTCCCCGGGCCGACGGCCAGACCAAGGTGGGCGAGCATGTCGCCGCCGTGCTCGACGACGCGTGTCTCGGCATCCTCGGGTTCCCCTTCGCCCGGCCCCTCTTCGAGGCCGCCGGCGTCCCCGCCGAGAAGTTCCACGACTGCTGGCCGGTGGTCAACCACCAGCGCTTCGACGACCCGTCACCCAACGGGGACGCGGTCATGAACTGCGGGGCGTGCTTGCCCAAGAAGAACATGAACGACTTCGTCCGGCTGGGAGCCCGGGTGCCCGGCCGCCAGTTCAACCTCTACAGCCTGGGCTACCAGTCCGACAAGGTGGTGGCCTTCAACAAGGAGATGGGCGAACCCATCGACATCGTGGCCAACGTCGAACCGGACGACATGCCGGCGGAGTACAAGAAGCACGAGTGGCTCGTGTACACGGCCTCCAAGGAGATCGGCACCGTGGGTTGGCCCATGGCCGTGGCCGAGGCCCAGGCGTCGGGGGTGGGGGTGTGCATGCAGGACATCCGCCCCGACCTCCGGGAGTACGTGGGTGACGCCGGCTACCTGTTCGACTCCATCGAGGAGGTGGCAGGCATCATCGCGGAGCCCTTCGACGACGACCGCCGCCAGCTCGGGTTCGACCAGGCCAAGAAGTCCGACGTGCGCGCCCACATCTCCCTGCTGACGGATCTGTGGGACAAGGCCGCCGGCACCTCGCCCTGACCTCGCCCGGTGGCTCAGGCTCGGTCGAGCACCCAGGTGGACTCGACGTGCACGGGAGCCAGGCGCACGATGGCCTGGGGCGCCTTGTCGAGGAACGGGCCTTCCACGTCGAACTGCGCCGCCGGGTGCCAGGGCAGCACGTCCTTGCCCTTTTCGAAGACGCCGATCCAGAGGTAGAAGCGCCCTCGGGGCAGCGGCAAGCGGGCGATGGAGCACCGCACCTCGCCCTCCTGGCCGGCCTGGAGGGCGACGTCGCGCCGGACGAGGAAGATGGGCGTGGCCGGACCTTCGCTGACCCCGACGTGGAGGATGCAGTTCCGGCTCTTGTCAGCCTCCACCACCACCCGCACCTCGAGCGGCCCCTGGGTCTGGACCGGTCGCCCCTGCTCCCCGCCGACCTCCACCTTGACCAGGCGCACCGAGCCCCCCGTGGCCGGCGGACTCTGCACGCTCTCCTCGATGAAGCGGCGGTAGGCGCCGAGCGCCTCGGACACGGTCCCGTCGATCTGCACGGACCCGTTCTGGATCCACAGACCCCGGGCGCAGGTCGCCTCCACCGCCGCCAGGTCGTGGGAGACGAAGACCAGGGTCGTGCCCTGGGCCAGGACCACCCGCATGCGGTCCAGGCAGCGCTGCTGGAAGCTGGCGTCGCCCACGGCCAGCACCTCGTCGACCAGCAGCACGTCGGGTTCGAGGAAGGCGGCCACGGCGAACCCCAGGCGCATCTTCATGCCGCTGGAGTAGAACTTCACCTGGCGGTCGATGGCGCCGCCCACCTCGGCGAAGTCGACGATCTCGTCGAAGCGGTCGGCCACGCGCTGGCGGGGCAGGCCGAGCAACGAACCGAAGAGGTAGGCGTTCTCCCGCCCGGTCAGCTCGGGGTGGATGCCGGAGCTGACCTCGATGAGGGCACCGACTCGACCCGAGACCTCCAGGCTCCCGGCATAGGGGTACATCACCCGGGAGAGGATCTTGAGCAACGTGGACTTGCCCGAGCCGTTCACCCCCACCAGGCCCACCGACTCGCCGGGCTCGGCCGAGAAGCCGACATCGCGCAGGGCCCAGCGCCAGCTCCGGTCCGACTCGCCCCGCATGCGGGCGCGCGCTCGGTCGAGCTCGTCGCGCAGGCGCGACCGGCGCCGATCGGCCCGGAACCGTTTCCAGATGTGGTCGGCGACGATCGTCCCCGAAGACAACATGGCTCACACGTCCGCACTAGAGGGAGGAACCTCCGCATGCTAGCGACCGGTCCTCGGCGACCGGATGTCCCGGTTCGGGGGCCCCGGTGACTGCCCGCCTGCCCGACTTCGTGGTCGTCGGCGCCCAGCGCTGCGGGTCCACCTCGCTGTACCGCTACCTCGAGGACCACCCGGCCGTCTTCATGGCCGCGGTCAAGGAGCTGCACTTCTTCGACCGCCACTTCGACCGGGGGCTGTCGTGGTACCGGGAGCAGTTCGCCGCCGCTTCCCCCGCCCAGCGGGCGGGCGAGGCCACGCCCCGGTACATGGCGTCGGCCACCGCGGTGGAGCGCCTGGCCGCCACCCTGCCCGAGGCCCGGCTCCTGGCCATCCTGCGGGATCCGGTCGAGCGGGCCTACTCCCACTACTGGATGGAGCGAGCACGAGGCCGGGAGAACGGCTCGTTCGAAGCGGCGATCGCGGCCGAGGAGGCGCGCCACGACCCGGAGGTCCTGCCCGCCTACCTGGGCCAGGGTCGCTACATCGCGCAACTGGAGCGGATCTGCCGCCTGGTGCCCCGCCACCACCTCCACGTGATCCTCTTCGAGGACCTCCTGGCCCGGCCCGAGGCCACCTTCGCCCAGGTGTGCCGCTTCCTCGACATCGACGACGCCTACCGCCCGGCCAACCTGGGCCAGCCCGTCAACTCGTTCGTGGCCTTCCGCTCCCTGGCCCTGCGCCGGGCCACGAAAGGGATGCCACGGTCCCTACCGGTGCTGAGCAAGGCGCTGGGCCGGTTGAACACCCAGGACAAAAGCTCCTATCCACCCCTCCTCCCCGAGACGAGGAGCCGGCTGGCCGCCTACTTCGAAGACGACAACCGGGCCCTCGCCACCTTCCTCGACCGTGATCTCGACGCCTGGACCTCTCTCCCACGAAGGACGGCATGACCGCCAAGACGCGTGTGCTCTGGCTCATCAAGGGACTGGGGGCGGGAGGGGCCGAACAGCTACTCGTCAACTCCCTGCCTCACCTCGACCGGTCTCGGTACGACTACCACGTGGCCTACATCCTTCCCTGGAAGGACGACAACGTGCCGTACTTCAAGGACCAGGGCATCCCCGTGCACTGCCTTGAGGGCGGGAACCCGCTCGATCTCCGGGTGGTGCCGCGCCTGCGGCGGCTGCTGGAGAGGCTGAGGATCGACGTCCTCGACTCCCACCTCCCGTACTCCGGCGTGGTGGGCCGCCTGGCGGCGCGCCAGGCGGGCACGCCTGCGGTGCTCTACACCGAGCACAGCCTGGCCGTGCAGCGCCAGCTGTCGGGGTTGCACTTCGTCAGCTTCGTGGCCAACACCCTCAGCTACGGCATGAACGACCTCGTCCTGGCCGTGTCGCGCGACACCTTCCGGGACGTGAGCCGCTTCACCTTCGGCCGGGTACCCGTACGCCTCGTCTACAACGGCATCCCCCTCGACGCCTTCGACCGGACCGGGATCACGCCCGGCCGTGCCGCCCTGGGGGTGCCGACGCACCACAAGGTGGTGGGCCACGTCGCCACCTTCACCCCGAAGAAGCGCCAGCGCGACCTCCTGCACGCGGCCAAGCTGGTGATCGAGGAGGATCCCGACGTCAGCTTCGTCCTCGTGGGCAAGGGAGCGCTGCGAGGCGACCTCGAATCGTTGGCCTCCGAGTTGGGGATCAGCGACCACGTGATCTTCCCCGGCTTCGTGCCCGACCTGACGGCGGCGCTGGCGTGCTTCGACGTGTTCGCCCTGTCGTCGCTCTACGAGGGCCTGCCTACGGTGGCCATCGAGGCCATGGCCCTCGGCGTCCCGGTCGTGGCCACCTGGGTGGGAGGCACCCCCGAGATCGTCAACCAGGACCACGACGGCATCCTCGTGCCCCCCTACGACCCCCCGGCCCTGGCCCGGGGCATCCTGCGCCTGCTCGCTGACGACCGGTTGCGGAGCGAGATGCGCGCTCGGGCCCAGCAGTCGGTCCGCTCCAAGTTCGACATCCGCCGGCGCGTGGGCGAGGTCGAGAGCATCTACGACGAGGTGCTCTCGGCGTCGACCAGGCGATGAGCCGAAAGCGGCCGAGCGCCGCGAGCGCACCGTGGCCGTCCTCTGCCGGGCCGCTCGCACCCGGGCCGATCGGGTTCGGAGGCGTTGCGGAGGCTCGAACCACCGGTCTTGGGCACGTGGATGAGGACGGTCGGGTGCCACGGTCGGGCGTTCCGTGGCATCGATCCTCCTACCGCAGTCGTGGGCGAGGACCGGCCGTCAGCCGGCGGGCCTTCAACGGTCGAGCAGCCCCTCGGCCTGGAGGAGCAGGCCGAGGCCGGCCTCGAGGGACGTGGTGGTGGCGCCCGGCACCAGCTGGCGCAGTTGCGTGGGATCGGCCGCGAGGTTGGGCCGGTCGCTGCGGCGGAGGCGGTCGGGCTCGACCCGGATGCGGAGGTCGCGCCCCGTGAGCCGGGCCAGGTGCTCGACGACCTCGGCCACGCTCCACGAGCGCCCGGTCCCGACGTTGACGGTGACATCACCGGCATCGGAGTCCAAGAGGGCCACCAGGGCCCCGGCCACGTCGTCGACGTAGGTGTAGTCACGCTTGGCGTCGACGTTGCCCAGCGGCAGATCGTCGCCGGCGCGCATGCTCGCACACAGGTGGGGGATGACGTGGGGGTTGGTCTCCCCCGGTCCGTAGACGTTGAACAGCCGGGCCACCACCGGTGCGGCAGCCACGCCCGACGACCGCCAGAGCCGCACCATCCACTCCCCCGCCAGCTTCGACGCGCCGTAGATGCTGGTGGGCGTGGCGTCGTCGTCCTCACGATGGGGCCGGAGGCCGGGACGGTAGACGTCGCCGGTGGAGGCGAAGACCAGGCGCTGCACCTCGGACCTACCGAGGGCGTCGAGCACGTGCTGGAACCCGAGTACGTTCACGGCGATCGTCTCCGCCGGGTGGGCCACGCAGTAGGGGATGTAGTGGAGGGCGGCCAGGTGGATCGCTCCCCACGGCCTGACGTCCCGCACGAGGGCGGCCAGGGCGTCGGCGTCGCGCAGGTCGACCCGGTCGACCCGCACCCCCGCCGTGGCCACCAGGTCGTCGAGGCGCGACGCCGACCCCACGGCGAAGTTGTCGGCCACCACGACCTCGAACCCCCGCTCGGTCAGCTGGCGCACCGTCGGCACCCCCACGAAGCCGGCACCACCGGTGACGAGCACCACTCGCCCCCCGCTCACGGACTCATCCATCCCAGCTGACGTCGCTGCCGACCAGTTCGGCCAGACGCCGGTTGGGGGTGCGGAAGCGCTCCTCCAGCTCCTGGCGCACGGCGGGTGACATCTCGTCGCGCACCGGCCGGGGAGCACCGCCGTAGCTGTGGTTGGCCAGGCGGGCCGGGGCCCACGGGGCCAGGCCCAGGAACTCCAGGAGACGGTGCAGGGTGTCGACGGGCCGGTGGAAGAGATCCTCGCTGCGAAGGACGAGGAGGCGCTCCCGACCGAAGTCGGCCAGCCATCGCTCCAGCTGCTCGGCGTAGAACCCTCGTGCCGCGTAGGAGAAGCGGAGGTAGTCGTTGCTCGAGAACGACGGGTCAGACGCCAGCCGCTCGCCGTGGTCGCCCAGGCGGTCGGCCTCGGCCGCCAGGGCGTCGGCGAACGACAGGTGCTCCCAACCCCGGCGGACGCTGTGGTGGTAGTGCGACAAGGCCCGGTCCACGGGATTGCGCAACACGGCCACCAACCGGGCGTCGGGAACGGTCCCCGCGGCCCGGGAGGAGGCCAGGGGGTGGAAGAGGTAGGCGGGGGTGGCCTCGAAGGCGAGGGGGCGGCGGCCGTGGCGCCGGGCGAGCAGCTGGCGGTGCCAGCGGGAGGCGAAGTGAGCCCGGTACCACGCCTCGCCCTTGGTGTGGTGGCGGTTGAAGTACCGGATCTCCTTGCGCAGCGACGGGACGATGAGCGGGTGGGCCGAGAGGTACTTGTAGAGCGAGCTGGTGCCGCAGCGCTGGCCGCCGATGACGAGGAAGTCGGGCAGCGGGCGCTTCGGGTCGAGCCGGCTGCGGGCGGTGAGCAGGGTTTCGGTCACCGCCTTGGGCCGACCGTTGGGGAACTGCGTACGCAGCACCTCGGTGACGTTCACAGCCTGCTCCTCACCCGAGGTTCACCGGAAGGGACCACGGAGAAGCTCCGTGCGCGCCCCACCCTAGCTCTCGGCGCCTTCGCGGGGCGGCCAAAGGGCGCCGGCCCGCACCACCACGCCGTCGGGCACGTCGTGCTTGACCGTGGCCCCGTTGCCGATGCGGACGTGGCCGCCCACCCTCACCCCGACGTTGATCGTGACCCCCATGCCCACGAGGGTGAGGGGGCCGATGTGCACCGAACCGGCCAGCAGGGCCCCGGGCGAGAGGTTCACGCACGTCCCGAGGTGGCAGTCGTGGGACACCACCGAGCCGGTGTTGAGGATGGTGTTGGCGCCCACGGTCACGTCGGTGCCCACGTAGACGTGGGCGAACGCCTGGAGGCCGGGCGGGGGCGCAAACGATGGTTCGACCACGGCGGAGGGGTGCACGAGGGCGGGCTCGGTGAAGCCGGCCCCCGCCAGCCGGTCCGACACCGCGGCCCGGACCTCGATCCGGCCGATCCCGCCCACCGCGTTGACGGCCGACAGGATGCCCCGCCGGCGGAGCCCGTCGAGCATGGCGTCACCCCCCAGCACGGGGATTCCCAGCACGTGGGATCCCGGCGCCAAGTGGTCGTCGACCACCCCGACGACCGTGTGGGCACCAACGCTGCGGACGAGGTCGATGACGCACTTGCCGTGCCCACCGCCGCCGTAGACGATCAGCGGGCCCGGTGGCCCGCCCGCGGGGACGTCCTGCCCCTCGGGGCCGGTCAGCAAAGCGTGATCACCCACGAGCTCAGGCTGCGTCGGCGAAGCCCGTTTCCAGCCGTTTGAACACGACGTAGCCCACGCACAGCAACACCGTCGTCGAGGCCAACGCCGGCAGCAGCAGGTCCCACTGGGGTGACTGGCCGTAGAGGATGGTGCGCCGGTAGCCGTCGATGACCGGGGCCAGCGGGTTGACGATGGAGTAGGGCACCTGCAGGACGGCGGGCACCACGTCGATGCCCCAGGCCACAGGCGTGGCGAACAGACCGAACTGCAGGAACAGCGGCAACGCCTGGCGCAGGTCCCGCAGGTACACCAGTACCCCGGAGATGATCAGGGTGACGGCGATGGTGAAGCCGATCTGGATCAGGAGCAGCAGGGGCACCCACAGCGACGTGAGCTTGGGCGCGAACGTGAACACCACGAACAGGACCCCGAGGATGGCCGTGGAGACGATGGTGTCGATGCCGGCGACGATGACCGACGCCAGCGGGAACACCTCCCGCGGGCAGTAGATCTTGTTGAGCAGGCTGGAGTTGGTGACCAGGCTCTGGCCCCCGGCGCTGAGCGACGTGGAGAAGAAGGTCCAGGGCAGGAGGCCGAGGTAGGCGTAGAGGGGGTAGGGGACGTTGCCGGTGTCCACGTCGGCCACCCGGCGCACGAAGACGGTGAAGACGACCATGAGCACGAACGGGGTGATGACGGCCCAGGAGAAGCCGAGGAGGGCCTGCTTGTAGCGGGCCCGGATCTCGCGCTCGGCCAGCGTCCGCACCAGCTCGCGCGCGCTCCACACCTCGGCCACGGCGGATCGGACGCTGACCCGCCGGCGGAAGATCTGGTCGCTGGACGGAGACTCGGGGGGTTCGACGACGGCGGTCACGACCGCAGAACCCTACCGGCCTCGGGGGCGACCGCCGAGCCGCGCCGGGCCGGGCGCCCTCGGTAGGGTTCTCTGCGGTGAGCCCCGCCCCCGCCTGTGTCCTGCACGTCCTGCCCGCCGACCTGGCCCGGGGGGCCCAGCTCTTTGCCCGAACCCTGCGCAACACCCTCGACGGCCGACCCGATCAGCACCGCACCCTCGCCCTCTTCGCCTCCGGGCCCGGCCAGCTGCGGCCCGACGTCGAGCTGGGCACGGTCAGCCGGCGGAGCCGGCGCCTGGGCTTGCAACCGGGGGCCGTGGTCGGGCTGCGCCGGGCCATGGCCGACCTCGGCCCCGACGTGGTGGTGGCCCACGGGGGGGAGGCGCTCAAGTACGTCGTCGCCACCGCCAGCCGCGCCCCGCTCGTCTACACCAAGACCGGGGTGTCCAGCGGGAACCTCCGGGGCGCCCGCCACCTCGACCTCTACCGCCTCCTGGCCCGGCGGGCGGCGATGGTCGTGGGGGTCTCCGAGGAGAGCGTGCGGGAGGCGACCGACCTGCTGCGGGTCCCCCGCCCCCGCGTGCGCCTCATCGTCAACGGCCGCGACCCGCAGGTCTACCGGCCTCGATCCGCCCGCCCACCGGCCGGTGTCCCCCGGGTGCTGTTCCTCGGTCACCTGACCCCCACCAAGGACCCCCAGCGCTTCGTGGAGGTGGTCCGCCAGGTCCGGGCTCGGGGCGTCGAGGTGTCGGCCGCCATCGCCGGTGACGGCCCGCTCCTCGGGTCGCTGCGGGCGGCCGGCCCCGAGGTGGGCGTCGAGGTGCTGGGCCGCCTCGACGACGTGGTCGACGAGCTGGCCTCGGCCGACGTGGTGGTGTTCCCCGGCCGTCCCGAGGGCGAGGGGATGCCCGGCGTGTTCATCGAGGCGGGCATGTGCGGCGTCCCGGTGGTGGCCACCGACGTCCCTGGGGCGACCACGGTCATCGAGCACGGGGTGACGGGCCTGGTGGTCCCCGTGGAGGACCTGGGGGCGATGGTCGAGGCTGTGGTCCGGGTCGTCACCGAGCCCGGCCTGGGCCCGTGCATGGGCCGCGAGGCCCGGCGCCGGTGCGTCGAACGCTGGTCCCTCGGCGCGGTGGCGGCCCAGTGGCAGGACGCCCTGGACGAGACCCTGGGACGAGGCCCGGTCGCCGGCACCCACACGGCCGTGGGCACCGCCCGAACGTGAGCGGTCGCCTCCCTGACTTCATCGTCATCGGCGCCATGAAGTCGGGCACGTCGTCGCTCTACCGGTGGTTGGGCGAGCAACCGGAGCTCGAGCTCCCGCCCCTGAAGGAGCCGCACTTCTTCTCCCGAGACGAGGTGTGGCGGCGGGGCCTGCCCTGGTACCTCGATCTGTTCCCGGTGGCGCCGGGAAAGCTGGTGGGCGAGGCCTCCACCACCTACACCAACCCCGATCACTGCCGGCCGGCCGCTGCCCGCATGGCGTCGGTGGTCCCCGACGCCCGCCTCGTCTACCTGCTACGCCACCCGGTGGAGCGGCTACGGTCCCACTACCGCCACGCCGTCCTGCGGGGCGAGGAGCACCTCTCCCTGGCCGAGGTCCTCGGGGACCCCGAGAACCGCTACCTCCGGCGCAGCCTCTACCACGACTGCCTGGCCCCCTACCTCGAGGTCTTCGACCGCTCGCAGATCTGCGTGGTGCGCTTCGAGGACCTGGTCAGCGACGAGGCCCCGGCCTGGCCCATCGTGCTCGGCCACCTGGGACTGGCCCCCCGTCCCCGGCCCGGCGAGGCCTACAACGTGAGCGCCGAGAAGTCCCACTACACGGCGTTGATGCGCCGAATCTGGAACTCGCCCCTACGGGCCCACATGGCCAAGGTCCCCGCCCCCGTGCGCCACCGGTTCCGGGGCCTGCTCGTACGCCAGGGGCCGGCGTACGACGCTCGGCTCCAGGCGTCGGAGGTGCCCATCCCCGAGGCGGTGACCGCACCCATCTGGTCCGACATCGAGCGACTGGAACGGTGGCTGGGCCTCGGCCACCCCCTCTGGGAGCGCTCGGCGGAGGCGTCGACCGCTGGCTGATACCGACGTCGAGGCCCCGACGGTGCGCGTGCTCTGCCTCATCGACAGCCTGCTGCCGGGCGGGGCCGAGCAGTCGCTGGTGGCCATGGCGCCCCACCTGGCGGCAGCCGGGATCTCGCTCGAGGTAGCGACCCTGCACGACCACCCCGGCCTCCAGGGCGAGCTCACCGCCGGCGGCGTCAAGCTGTCCAGCTTGGCCGGGCGCGGCGGTCGGGCCGGCTGGGCGGCACGGGCCACCCGCCTGGCCCGGCTCCGGCGCCCGGATCTGATCCACACGACCCTCTTCGAGGCCGACATCGCCGGCCGGGCGGCCGGGCTGATGACCCGGATCCCGGTGGTGACCAGCCTGGTCAACGCCGCCTACGGCGCCGAACAACGAGCGGCGCCGGGCCTGCCCCGGGCCAAGCTGGCCGCCGCCCACGGCCTCGACGCCGTCACCGCTCGCAGCGTCACCCGCTTCCACGCCCTGACCACCTGGGTGGCGGTGTCCATGGGGCACCGCCTGGGCATATCGCCCGGACGCATCGATGTCATCCCCCGGGGGCGCGACCCCCACCTGTTGGGGCGCCGGACCGGCGAGCGCCGGGTCCGGGTCCGGACCACGCTGGGGGTGGACGAGGGCACGCCGCTCGTGCTCGCCCTGGCCCGCCAGGAGCACCAGAAGGGCCTGGACGTGCTCCTCGACGCCCTTCCCGCCCTGTTGGTCGAGCGTCCCGGCGCCGTCGTGGCCATCGGCGGACGCGCGGGCAACCAGACGGCGCTGCTGCAGCGCAAGGTGGCCGAGCTCGGGTTGGCGACGACCGTGCGCTTCCTGGGCGCCCGGCGCGACGTGGGGGACCTCCTGGCCGGAGCCGACGTGTTCGTCATGCCCTCGCGCTGGGAGGGGCTCGGGAGCGTCCTGCTCGAGGCCATGGCCCTCGAGGTCCCCATCGTGGCCAGCGACCTCCCCCCCGTACGGGAGGTGGTCGCCGACCATGCCCGCCTGGTCCCCCCGTCCCGACCGGCCCCGCTGGCCGCGGCCCTGGCCGAGGTCCTGGCCGATCCCGACGCTGGCGGGGCACGGGCCGCTGCCGCCCGCCTGCGGTTTCTCGAGCGCTTCACCATCGAACAGGTGACGACGCAGATGGCGGCCTTCTACCGAAGGGCCCTCGGGGACGGCTAGCTCGGCCTGCCCGCCAGGCCCCGGACGGGACCTAGGGGCAGGTGAACTCGTCCTGTTCCAACATGATGGCCGCGCCTTGAAAGACGTTGTCCTCGATGGTGACGTCGCACGATTCCTGGACACGCAGGGCCACGACGTCGTCCTCGGGGAGGAAGGCCTGGACGTTGTCGCGGATGACGGCCCCGTCGACCTTGGTCAGGTTCACCGCCGTCTGGCCCGAGGGTGCGTCAGAGACATTGCCGATGATCGAGATGTTGCGCCGGCGGGTCCCACCACCGTCGCCCTTCTTGGCCTCCCTGGGATCCTTGACGAGCACGTCGAGTTGCTTGCCGTGCAGGCGGTTGCCCACCAGCTCGATGTCGGCCACCTCACCCTTGCCCCCCACGGGCAGGACCACGTTCCCCCACGACGTCAGGTCGTTGTCGGCCAGTCGCAGGCGCTGGGCCCCGCCGCCACTGCTGTTGGGCTCGATGTCGAACACCGAGCGGCCGACACCGTCGAAGGTGTTGCCCTCGATCACGACATCGTTGGCGGCGACGAAGGCGACCCCCTGGCGCCCACCCCGTTCGAAGCGCGAGCCGGTGACCTCGACGTTGCTGGTGCCCCGGTTGTCATCTCCCCGGTTCTTCCCGAAGCGGAGGAAGTCGCCGTAGACATCGCTGACGGCGACGCCGGACATGGTCACCCCGTCCACGCCTCCGAAGTTGAAGCCGTGCTGAAAGGCGAACTCGGCGACGTAGCCGTCGACACCCCCGTTGGGGTTGGCACCAACGACCGTCAGATCCCGGATGGTGAAGCCCCCGCCCCCATCGAACTCCCAGTGGGACCGGTTGCTCTCGCCCTCGGTCATGGCCTTGAAGGTGGCCCCATTGCCCTCGAAGGTGAGGTCCTGCTTGTCGACGACCAGGACGGTGCCGTCGATGCGATAGCAGCCGCCGGCCACGAAGCTGACGGTGGATCCGTCGGGGGCGGCGGCGATGTCCTCGTTGAGCTGGTCCGTGACGTCGACCGAACAGTCAGAGGGCAGGTCCACCGGCGGTTCCGGCGCCGCTCCGTCAGTGGCGCCGTCGGTGCAGGCCCCAGCCACGAGGGCCAGGGCGGAGATCACCAGGGCGAAGCGCCACCTGGGCACAGGCATTCCTCCTCAGGAGCAGGGGCGCGGCGTCACCTCGGGGGACCGCCGCCGTTGTCCCCCTCGACCCTACCGGCTGGGCCCGACCCGTCCGGCGCGGGGACCGGGGACCGAGGGGGTGCGGTAGGCGGGCGGACGCGGTAGCCGTAGCGACGCATGAGGGGCCAGGCCAGGGCGGCGGTCACCAGGGCGTCGCCCGGGCGCAGGGACGCCATCCACCGGTCGTCGAGACGGAAGGGCACGCTGGCCTCGGTGAGGCGCTTGCTGCAACTCGGTGAGTGCGTCACGCCGAGGGTCACCGTCCCGTCGCTGAAGTCGGGGAAGTGTCGGGGCTCCTCGCCGACGAACCCCGCCACCCGACCGAGGACCTCGACGGGTCGCTGGGCCAGGTCCTCGTAGCGCACCAGCATCGAGCGCCCGGCGGGCACCGTCCGCCGGACGGCCTCGCTGGCGCCGTGGCGAGTCAGCCAGTTGAGGGTGGCGTGCGCCGTTCCCCACGTGCGCACCACGCCGGCCCGCGCCTCGGCGGCCCGGCCCTGACCTCGCGTCCGGCGGGCCTCATGGCGGGCCTGGACCGAGTGGGCCGAACCTCTCGGGTCGCGCACGATCTGGATGAGGTAGGAGTCGATCCCAGGCATCTGGCTCAGGAGGACGGCGTCGTTGGGGTGCTTGGAGGTGTCCACCACCACCCGGGCCGAGGCCAGGGTGGCCACCTCGCGGTACAGGCGCTCGGCCACCTCGGCGTAGGCGCTGAGCGACGCCTCGGGGACCGCGCCCCGACGGGCCCCGCGGGCCAGGCGGTGGGCCCCCACCCAGGAGTGGCGGTTGGAGAGGTGACGGGCCTGCCAACCGGAGACATCGGCGGGGGAACGCCCTGGCGGGAGGACCCGGGGAACCACCTCGGACCACACCGGGCACTCCTCGTTGGCCAGGCCACAGCTGCAGGGCTGGCTCGCCCCCTCCAGCCACAGCCGGCGGACGGCCCCGGCGAAGACGAAGCCCTCCACCTCACCGAGCAGGCGCCCGAAGATCGTCGTGCCCCCCCGCTGGGACCCGAGGATGAACAGGACCTTGGGTGCGCCCACGGGCCCGAGGCTAGGGGCTGGCCCGCCGTCACCCGGACCGGTAGCCCACACTGGTGGCGATGGAACCCGAAGAGGCAGGTGGGAGCACGGGGCGGGTGCGCCCCCTCCTCCTGCACGTCACCACCACCGACATCAGCCTCGTCCTGCTCCTCGGGCCCCAACTCAGGGCCTTTCGAGAGGCGGGCTACGACGTCGTCGGCGTCTCGGCCCCGGGGGCCTACGTCGACGAGCTGGCGTCGTGGGGCATCGACCACGTCGGCCTGCGCCACGCCACGAGGTCGCACGCCCCGCACCGCGACCTCCTCGCCCTGGCCGAGCTGCGCTCGGTGTTCCGGCGCCTGCGTCCCGACATCGTCCACACCCACAACCCCAAGCCGGGCGTCTACGGCCGGCTGGCCGCGGGCCTGGCCCGGGTCCCGGCCGTGGTCAACACCGTCCACGGCCTCTACGCCCTGCCCGAGGACCGTCGCTCGAAGCGGGCCCTGGTGTACGGCCTCGAGCGGTTGGCCGCCACCTGCTCCCACGCCGAGCTGGTCCAGAACCCCGAGGACATCGACGTCCTGGGGCGCATCGGCATCGACCGGGCCAAGCTGCAGCTCCTCGGCAACGGCATCGACCTGTCCTCGTTCGACCCCCGGCGGGTAAATGGGCGCGAGGTCGCCGAGCTCCGGCGCCAGCTCGGGGCCGGGCCCCACGACGTGGTGTGCGGGGCCGTGGGTCGCCTGGTCTGGGAGAAGGGGTACGCCGAGCTCTTCCGGGCCGCCGCCGAGCTGACGGCCACGTCACCACCCGCCCGCATCGTCGTGGTCGGCCCCTCGGATCCGGGCAAGGACGACGCCATCCCCGAGGCCGCCCTGGACGACGCCCGGTCAGCGGGGATCCGCTTCCTCGGGATGCGGCGGGACGTGGTGGCCCTCTACGCGGCCATGGACCTCTACGTGCTGGCCTCCTACCGCGAGGGCTTCCCCCGCTCGGCCATGGAGGCGGCGGCCATGGGCCTGCCGGTGGTGGCCACCGACATCAGGGGCTGTCGCCAGGTCGTCGACCACGACGTCACCGGTCTGCTCGTGGCCCCCCGCGACGCCTCCGCCCTGGCCCGGGCCATCGCCTCGCTCGTCGCCGACCCCGCTCGCCGGCAGCGCATGGCCGGGGCGGCACGGGACAAGGCCGTGCGGGAGTTCGATCAGCAGCGGGTCATCGACACTACGCTGCACACCTACGAGCGGCTCTTGACCGAGCGCACGAGGAGAGGCCAGGCGTGATGACCCTCAGATCCGGACCGGACGTTCCTGGCGCGTGACCGCCGTGCCGCCCCGTGTCCGCCAGCGGGCACGCCAGCTCTTGATGGCGGTGACGGGCCTGGTCCTGGCCCTGGCCTACGTGGCCGTGGTGGCCTGGGCCGTCCAGCTCCCCTACGACATCGCCGGTGGCGTGGTGATCGGCCACATCCTGGCCCTGATCACGGTGCCCGTGCTCCTGCACCTCACCCGCCAGGAGGAGGACCGCTGGATCCGCGTCATCATCGTCGGCGGCATCCTGGTCAAGTTGCTGGGCACGATCGCCCGCCACTTCGTCGTCTTCAGCCTCTACGGCGGGGGGGACGCCTTCGTCTACGACCGCATCGGCGGCGAGATCGCCACCGCCTTCCGCCAGGGCGACTTCGCCGTGGGCAGCGACCAACAGCTCATCGGCACCGGCTTCATGGAGCTGTTCACGGGCATCGTCTACACCATCACCGGGGAGACCCGCCTCGGCGGCTTCCTGGTCTACTCGTGGCTGGGCTTCTGGGGCCTCTACCTGTTCTACCGGGCCGTCCGCCTGGCCCTCCCCCACGCCGACCACCGCCGCTACGCGGCCCTGGTCTTCTTCCTGCCGTCGATGACCTTCTGGCCATCGAGCATCGGCAAGGAGGCCTGGATGACCCTGGGCTTGGGCATGGCCGCCTACGGCGCCGCCCGGCTCGTCAGCCACCGCAGCCACGCCTTGCCGTGGTTGCTGGCCGGGCTGGTGAGCACGGGTCTGGTCCGACCCCACATCACCATCACCGTGGTGGCCAGCTTGGGTGTCGCTTATCTCTTCACCGGGGCCAAGAAGGGGGGCTTCGGCGCCCCCTTCGCCAAGGCGACCGGCCTGGTCGTGCTCCTGATCGTGTTCGGTCTGACCCTGTCCAGCGTGCAGTCGAAGTTCAAGCTGGAGGAGGGCCAGGGGGTGACCGATGTCCTGGCCCAGACCGAGGCCCAGACCTCGGCCGACGGTTCGGAGTTCGAGGCGGTGGCGGCCCGGTCCCCGCTCGACATCCCCGAGGCCGCCTTCTCCGTGCTGTTCCGCCCCCTTCCCTACGAGGCCCGGAACCTCCAGAGCCTCCTGACCTCGCTGGAGGGGACGCTGTTGCTCTTCTTGTTCGTGCGCAACTGGCGGCGGCTGGCCAACCTGGTGCCCCGGCGCCGCGCCCCCTATCTGGCTTTCGTGGGGACCTACAGCCTCCTCTTCGTGATCGCCTTCTCCAACTTCGGCAACTTCGGCATCCTGGCCCGCCAGCGGGTCCAGCTGTTCCCCTTCGTCCTGGTGCTGCTCGTCGTGGCTCGCCCGGCCCGGCGGGCCGAGCCCGAACCGATCATGGCCGCCCCGGCCAGGTCCCTGCGACGCCCCGTGCCGGTGGCGGGCTAGCTCAGGCCGGTCGGGACGGCCCGGCCGGCACGATCCCGGGCTTGCGCACCACGAAGTCGCCGGCGGCGTCAGCGGCACCAGCAGCACAAGGCCGAGGAGACGAGAAGCACGGTCTGGGTTGTACGAGCCTCAGGAGTCAGGTGTTCGCTGAAACAGGGGCATGGTGGCCTCCCCCTCGGCACTGATTCCCTGGCGAGAGACCACCGCTCGCACCGTCGCCGCCAGGATTCGTAGGTCGAGACCGATCGACTGGTGCTCGACGTACCAGACGTCGAGTTCCAGCTTGTCCTCCCAGGGAAGGCTGTTGCGACCCTTGACCTGACACCAACCGGTGATACCTGGCTTCACATCGTGTCGGTGACGTTGCCGATCGTCGTAGCGGTCGAGGTATTCGGGAAGGAGTGGCCGCGGTCCGACCAGGCTCATCTCTCCCTTCACCACGTTGACCAGCTCCGGCAGCTCGTCGAGGCTGGTCGTGCGCAGGAAGCGGCCAAAGCTCGTCATGCGTTCGATATCCGGAAGGAGGCCGCCGGCACCATCACACTCACTGGTCATGGAGCGGAACTTGTGGATGCGAAAGAGCCTTCCGTGGAGTCCGGTCCTCTGCTGGGAGAACAGCACCGGGGCGCCGAGGCGAACCCGTACCGCCAAGCCCACCGCCGCCAACACTGGCGACAGGACCACCAGGCCGCCACCAGCACCGAGCAGGTCGATGGCGCGCTTGACGAACTGGTACCACCTCGACTGGGAGCTCGACAACGTTGCCTCGTTCAAAACAGCTCGACGTCGCCCAGGGTGAGGTCCCAGCCTTCCAATCCCGGCACCGCGGTCGACGCCAGGGGCCGGGCGAACAGGGTCTGACCCTGGCCGGGGAGGGGGACGAAGCCGGCCCGCAACGGGCTGGCGGCGCCCAGGTTGAGCACGTAGTCGAGCTCCGGTACAGCCGCCACCCGAGCTAGGGCCCGGCGGGTGAGCCGAGCGTCGCCCCCTGGGACCACGAGGTCGCTGACCATGCCTTCCACGGCGCCACCCCGCCGCCGGGCCCGGAACACGGCGAAGCCGTCGGCCACGTCGTCGCTGGCCAACACCGCCCGGTACTGCAGTGGGGCGAAGCCGTAGCGCCAGGCCAGGAACGCCGGGGTGCGAGCCGTGCGCAGGCCCATCCCCGAAGGCTGGGACGCCACCAGGTCTTCGACCGCGGGATCGCCCAAGACCTCCGCGGCCGGACGGCCGGCTTCCACGGGCAGCGACCACCGTTCGGCCGCCCGCCGGGCCGTGGCCATGCGTCCGAGGGCCAGAAGGGAGGTGGGGCGACAGGAGACCGGGATGGTCCCGAGCCGGCGCCATCCCAGCTTGAGATACCCCGGTCCGCTGCGGTCGTTGGGAGTGTTGAACACCAGGTGGACCCCTTCGACAGCCAGTTCCTCCAGAGCCAGGCGGGTGAGACGGGAGAAGATGCCCCGGCGTTGGTACTCCGGGTGGGTGGCGGTGTCCACGGCCCGCACGGCCGGTACGACGCCGTCCTCGCCTTCCAGCTCCCAACACAGGAAGGTCCGCAGGCCCACGATCCGGCTGCCGTCCACGGCCACCCAGGCCGGAGAGCGACCAGCGGGGTTGTCCCGGTGCTTCCAGGTGAAGAAAGCGGCAAAGCGGTCGTCGTCGCGCCAGCCCAACGCCGAGCCGAGGAGCCCGAGGATGGCAGGCTCGTCGTCATCGGTCGCCCGACGGATCAGGAGGCTGTCCCCCGCCTCGCTCACCGGCGCGAGCCCGGCTTCCCGCCCGTTGCTCAGCGGTACCGCGGGCTTGAGCCTGAACTTGAGACCACGCCCGCACACAGGTGGCGCAGCTGCTCGATGACCGCCGGCACC
>JAUJLZ010000342.1 GCA_030447125.1 Acidimicrobiales bacterium | reverse complement strand
CTGTCAGGGAGCGCCCTCCAGGGCCAGGAGGCGAGCCTTCATCTCGACGCCACCGAGGTACTGACCGATGGTGCCGTCACTGCGAACCACCCGGTGGCAGGGAACCACGATCGGAACCGGGTTGTGGGCACAGGCGCTTCCGACGGCTCGAACGGCAGCGGGGTTGCCAGCGGCCAGGGCCACCGCCGAGTAGCTCTTGGTGGAGCCGTAGGCGATCTCGCTGAGGTGCGAGATCACGGTTCGGCGGAATCCCCGGACGAGTCGCAGGTCGACAGGAACGTCGAACGACCGGCGCCGGCCGGCGAAGTACTCGTCGAGCTGGCGGGCCACGTCGTCGGTGCGACGACCCGAGCGCAGGACACGCGGGCTGATGGCCGTGGACAGTGAGCCCAACACCTCGTCGAGGTCCTCGTGGTCGAACGCCACCCGAACCAGCCCCTCGGCCGTGGCGGCCAGCAGCAACGGGCCGAAGGGGGTGTCGGTCGTCCGGTAGGCGACGTCCAGCAGTCCCTCCTCGTCGGCCCGGTCGCTCAGGCGGGCCCGGAGAGCACCGGCTTCATCGGGGGTCGACACCGGGAAGGCTCGCGCCAACGCCTGGACGACGGCATCGTCGGTGGGGGTTTCCGTGTTCATCGAGCAGTTCCCTTCGGGTAGCGCTTGCGGAGGTTGGCGACGCCGTCGGCGGCACTGCGGCGGGCGGCAGCCTCGTTGGTCTCGAGGAGGGCGCCGACGTCGGCGTAGGACAGGTCGGCCAGGTAGCGGTAGATGACCGCGCCCCGTTGCTTGGGGGGAAGGTCGTCGAGGGCGGCCCGCAGATCGCCGTCCACGCCGGGCGGGTCGTCCCAGGTCGCTCGCTCAGCCAGGTCCTCGGTGGGCCGCGGCGCCCGGTTCGTCCTGCGGCACTGGTCGATCGCCTTGCGGTGGGCGATGGTCACGAGCCAGGCCCGGACGTTGCTGTCGGGAAGCAGGTCGGGATAGGCCCGCAGGGCGGCGAGGAAGGTCTCCGACCAGGCGTCCTCGGCGTCGGCAGGACCCAGGAGCGCTCGACAGACCCGCATCACCACCGGGCCGTGTTCGGCCACGATCCCCTCGAACGGCCCCATGGTCACACCATGTAAACGGTTGGGAGGCCGGTCCTGTGAGGTGGCCCGACATGGAGCCGGGACGGGTGGGACCAGGGAGCGGGGTCCCCCGGTCCTACCCTTGGCCCCGTGGAGGGAAAGGAGCGCTTCATACCCCAGCGCGTCGGCCAGCTCATGGGTGAGCTCGCGGACCTCCCGTGGCAAGGGGCCTCCGGCACCGAGGAGTTCCGCTCGCTCGGCCGCCTGGTCGCTGCGCTCTACCACTTCGAGTTCTACGACCGCGAACAGTCGCTCATCGGGGCGTGGGAGCAGGCCGAGGACGACCCCGCAGCACACGCCATCGTCAGACAGGAACTGACCGCTCTGCTCGATGCCGCCAACTACGTCGAGGTCACCATGGACGAGCTCCACGACGCCATGGCCCGAGAGTCGTTGATACCGCTCCGGCTGCAGGTGGACCTGGACGACTACGAAGAGTTGCTCATCTACCGGCGGGGCAGCCAGCGACGAACGGTCGAGGTCTCGAAGTGGAAGGGCCTGCGGACCATGCAGCGCACCATCACCATCGAGGAACGGGTCGTGGTCCTCACGCTGGTCAAGGCCGACAGCTGGTTCCACGAGCGCGGCATCGACCCCGCGGCGCGAGACCTCGTCCCCGGCCAGGTGTCCCTCAAGCAGTTCCAGCAGGTGCCCCGAGCCGACATCGAGATGCTGCTGCCATCCACCCAGGTCCGCCTCCGGCCCATCGACTCGCTCCTCGTCGGAGTGCCTGCCCTGGCCTCGGGCATTGCCGTCCTCGCCACCAAGCTGCTTTCCACCCTGGGCCTGATCTTCGTGCTGATCGGGTCGTGGCTGGGCCTGCGCGACGAGCAGCCCGAACTCGACCAGGGCGCCCTCGTCGTCCTCTTCGGCGGGCTGGTCACCCTCGGCGGGTTCCTCTTCCGCCAGTGGGCCAAGCTGAAGAACCGCCGCATCACCTACCTGAAGACCCTTTCGGAGGCCCTCTACTTCCGCACGCTTGCCGACGGGCCCGGGGTCTTCCACACGCTGCTCTCGTCGGCCGAGCAGCAGGAGGTCATCGAGGTGCTCGTCGCCTACCGATTCCTCCTCGCCGCACCACCACAGGGGTGCACTCGAGATGACCTCGACCTCGCGATCGAGCGGTGGCTCAGCGCCACATGTCAGCGTGACATCGACTTCCACATCGACGATGCGCTGGACAAACTGCGGAAGCTCGACATCGTCGAGGACGGGCTACGCCTGCAGTGCCAGCCGCTTCCCGAGGCCCTGGCCCGACTCGACCGGCGCTGGGACGACCTGTTCCGCCACCAGTCGGAGGATCCGATCGTGCCGCTCACCAGGCACTGATCTGATCG
>JAUJLZ010000341.1 GCA_030447125.1 Acidimicrobiales bacterium | reverse complement strand
TCACCATCAACGGCAAGTCGTTCCCGGCCACCCCCAACATGGAGGTGGCCGAGGGCGATCGGGTACGGGTGCGCGTCATCAACGCCGGCTACCAGGCCCACCCCATGCACCTGCACGGCAAGCGCTTCACCGTGATGGCCAAAGACGGTGCCCCACTCCCCGCTCCCTACCAGGCCGACACGGTGCTGGTGGGCTCGGGAGAGCGCTACGACTTCGAGTTCGTGGCCGACGATCCCGGGGACTGGATGTTCCACTGCCACATCCTCCACCACGTCACCAACGACGCCGTGGTCGAGCCCGGTGGCCTCATGAACTTCGTGACCTACCAGGGCCACGACAACGCCTACCAACGTGAGAACCCCGGGGCAAACCACAGCTAGGGACAGGAGAAACCCACATGAGCAACTCCGGACGCATCGCCGTCATCGCCGTCATCGCCGTGGTGGCCTTTGGCGCCGCCTTTCTCCTGACCGGGGGCGGCGGCGAAACCGCCACCGACCCGGTGACCGATGTGGCGGCCGCAACGAGCAGTTCGACCACCGAAGCCCCCTCATCAGGGACCTCCGACGACGACGCCAACCCGTGTGTGGTCGACGAGGTCGTGCCTGTTGAGGAAGCCGGATACGAGGTCACGGTGGCCACCGAGCCCGACCCCCCGGCACCCCAGGCCACCACCGTCGAGGTGCTCGTCCAGCGCGACGGCGCCCCGGTCGCGGGAGCCACGGTGTGCATGAGGGCCGACATGTCGGACATGAACCATGGCGGCGTCAACAAGCAGGCCGAGGAGTTGGGCGAGGGCCGCTACGAGATGGCGGTCGACTTCGGCATGCGGGGGAGCTGGAGCGGGGGTGTCCTCATCGTGGAATCCGGCCAGGGCGCCTCGGCCCCGGTCTCGTTCAACGTCCAATAGGCCTTTTACGCCGAACACCTCGGCGATGAGTGAACCGGTCCCCTCCCGGAACCAGGCCGCACGAGCCGGCATTGTGGCGGCCGTGGCCGCCCTGGCCGTGGGCGAAGTGGTCGCCGTGATGTTGGGCATCGGGACGTCGCTAGTGCTGGCCGTGGGCCAAGAGGTGATCGAGCGGGTACCCGCGGCCGTGGAGGATGCCGCCATCGACCTCTTCGGCACCTCGGACAAGCTCGTTCTGGTCATCGGGATCGTGGTCGTCTCGCTGGCGCTGGGTGCCGGCCTGGGGGTGGCGGCCGCTCGCCGGTTCTGGGTCGGGGCCACCGGCTTCGCCCTGTTCGCCGCCCTCGGCGTCGCCGCCGTGGCCTCCCGCCCCACCGGTGCTCCCGCCCTCGCCGTCCTGGCCGCGGCCGCTGGCGCCGGGGCCGGCGTGTCCGTGCTGCGCCGGCGCCTGGTGGCGTCGACCACCCCGACGACCGCGACGGCGGGTGGGCAGGCCGCCGGGACGGGCCCGGCCTCTCCCACCGATCCCGCCGAGGTCGACCGGCGGGGGTTCCTGCGCCTGGCGGCGGCGGCGACCGGGGCGGTGGCCGTCGCCGGGCTGGCCGGCCAGGGCGTCGCCCGCTGGCTGGGCCGGGGCACCCAGCCCGCCGAGGTCACCCTGGCTCCGGTGTCTTCGCCCCTGGCTCGGCCCGTGTCAGCCGCCTCCTTCGACGTCGAGGGCCTGTCACCCCTGTTCACCCCCAACGCCGACTTCTACCGCATCGACACGGCGCTGGTCGTGCCCCGGGTCGATCTGGAGACGTGGCGCCTGCGGGTCACGGGGATGGTCGAGCGTCCCTTCGAGCTCACCTTCGATGAGCTGCTGGCCCTGCCCCAGGTGGAGGCCGACATCACCCTGGCCTGCGTGTCCAACGAGGTCGGTGGCGACCTGGTGGGCAACGCCCGCTGGCGGGGGGTGCGACTGGGCGACCTGCTGGAGCGGGCCGGGGTGCAGCCCGGCGCCACCCAGATCGTGGCGCGCTCGGTCGACGGTTGGACCGGTGGCTTCCCCACCGAGGTCGCCCTCGACGGGCGCGAGCCGCTGGTGGCGGTGGCCATGAACGGCGAGCCGCTCCCCCGGGACCACGGCTTCCCGGCCCGCCTGGTGGTGCCCGGCCTGTTCGGCTACGTCTCGGCCACCAAGTGGCTCTCGGAGATCGAGCTCACCACCTTCGAGGGCTTCGACGGCTATTGGGTGCCTCGAGGCTGGTCGAAGCGGGGACCGGTCGAGACCCAGGCCCGCATCGACGTGCCCCTCTTCGGCAGCCGGCCTCGCGCCGGGCGCACCCCCGTCGCCGGAGTGGCGTGGGCGCCCACCCTCGGCATCTCCCGGGTCGAGGTGGCAGTCGACGACGGACCCTGGAACGAGGCTGTGCTGGCCGAGGCGCTCGACGTCGACACCTGGCGCCAGTGGCGCTACGACTGGGAGGCCACGCCGGGCCGCCACGAGCTGCGGGTGCGGGCCACCGACGGCACCGGGACCACCCAGACGGCAGAGCGCACGGCACCCCGTCC
>JAUJLZ010000340.1 GCA_030447125.1 Acidimicrobiales bacterium | reverse complement strand
GAGCACGACGGCGATGAGGCCGAAGAGAACGGTCGTCGCGCCTTTGTGGTCCACAGGTTCAAGCTAGACGGAGCCCCTCAGCGGGGGAGGGCGGCATCGTGTCGTCATCGCTGCTCAACCCCGACCGTGCTGGTGCTCGAAGACCATGCTTACCGCACATCGAGCCTTGCCGACGATCTGGGCAAAGCGGTGCAGAGCGTTCTTGGTATCCATCCAGTCGGCGTAGGGGATGGACGGGAACAACTTCACGCCGGAATTGTTCTCGGCCGCCGTCATGACTTGGGCATCAGGATCCACAGCACGATGTAGAGCAGCTCGCCGGCACCGAAGAGCCCCAGGAGCACGAACACCACCCGTACCCTGGTCGTGCTCCATCCCAGACGATCGGCGATGCCGGCGCAGACGCCGGCGATCATCCCTCCCCGGCTCCTCGGTCGACGGATCAGTCCGGTGTCGTCCATGCTCCCGGTCTACCCCGCCCGACGACCAGACACGGGCGTCGAGCTGGGAGATCTCGGGGCGAGGACCTACGCTGCACTGCTCGTGGGAAACGGCGGGACTGGGACCCTGGTCATCGGAAACCCGCGGGCGGGCCGAGGGAGGGTCCTCTGCCACTGGGAGGACCTTCTGACACGGATGCGAGACGCCGGCCTGGAGCCCGACGGGCGACTCACCGAGCACCCCGGCCACGCCGTCGAGCTGGCTCGCAAGGCCCGCAGCGAGGGCCGAGCGTTGGTGGTGTCGGTCGGGGGAGACGGCACCGTCCACGAGGTGGTCAACGGACTGTTGGCCGATGGCCCCGCGGGAGCCGGTGACGTCTTGCCTGCGCTCGCTCTGGTGCCCGCCGGGTCGGGCTGCGACTACGCCCGGACCTTCGCCCTACCCTCGGGCATCGGCGCGGCCGTCGCCCACATGGCGTCGTCCCAGGACCGGCTCGTAGACGTGGGCGAGGTCCGCTGTCAGGGAGAAGACGGGGAGCACGTCCGAATGTTCGTCAACGTGGCCGAGGTCGGTATCGGCGCTGAGGTGGCGGAGCGGGCGGGCCGCATCCCCCGGTCGTTGGGTCCCGGCCGCTACGCCATCGCCTTCCTCCTGACGCTGGCCGGACAGCGCACCGTGGCCGCCGACGTCGAGATCGACGGGCACGGCGAGCATGGCCCGCTGACCAACCTGGTCGTCGCCCTCGGGCAGTTCTACGGCGGCGGGATGCGCATCGCCCCCAAGGCTGATCCGTCCGACGGCCACTTCGAGGTGCAGGTCCAGTCCGGGTCCAAGCTCGACTACGCCCTGGCCATGCCCAAGGTCTTCCGTGGCACGCACCTGCCCCACCCGCGAGTACGCGAGGAGCGGGCGACCGTGGTCGAGGTGCGGGCCCAGCCGGGGGTCAAGGTGGAGGCGGACGGCGAGCTCCTGGGCACCACGCCGGCGAGCTTTCGCATCCTTCCTGGCGCGCTACGGGTCCGAGGGTGACCAGCCGGGCGCTGGTCACCGGCGCGTCGAGCGGTATCGGCGAGAGCTTCGCCCGCCGCCTCGCCACCCGAGGTGACGACCTCGTGCTCGTCGCCCGGCGGGAGGACCGGCTGCAGGCTCTGGCCGACGACCTGAGCACGCATGGTGTCGACGTCGAGGTACTGCCTGCGGACCTGACCGCCGAGGAGGGACGGGCGGTGGTGGAGCAACGTTTGCGAGCGCCGGTCAAGCCGGTCGATCTGCTCGTCAACAACGCTGGCTTCGGCAGCAGTGGGCGGTTCGTCGACCTGGACCTGCAACGGGAGCTGGACATGATCGAGCTCAACGTCGTCGCCTTGGTGCGCCTCACCCATGCTGCCCTCGCCGCCATGGAGGGACGAGGAGCCGGCGCCATCGTGAACGTCTCGTCGCTGGCCAGCTTCCAGGCGCTGCCCCTGACCGCCACCTACGCCGCCACCAAGGCGTTCGTGACCAGCTTCACCGAGGCCGTAGCCGAGGAGGCACGTGGCTCGGGTGTCCACCTGCAGGCGCTCTGCCCGGGCCTGACCCGCACCGAGTTCCACACCACGGCCGACTGGAAGCTGGGGTGGTTGCCCGGGGTCGCCTGGCAGTCCCCCGACCAGGTGGTCGACGCCTCCCTGGGCGCCCTCGGTGGAGGCCGGGTGGTGGTGATTCCGGGTGTCGTCAACCGGGTGGCAGGCAGGGCCTCGTGGATCCTGCCCCGAAGCCTGGTGATCCGCCTGGTCAGCGCCACCGTCCGACGCTGACCGACCGACCGAGGGGCTCAGCGACGTCGAGCTGGCCATCCTGTGGGAGATCCGCCTGCCCCCCGGCCGTCCTCTGCATGTTCGTGGGGGCCATGTTGGCCCTGGCCGGGGCCGGCTACCAAGGGGGGTTCCGCAACCCCTTGGCTGACCCCTACCTCCTCGGGGCGGCGGCCGGCGACGGGCTGGGTGTGACCATCGCCATCGTCGGGGCCGCCGCAGGCGCCCCCACCCCG
>JAUJLZ010000063.1 GCA_030447125.1 Acidimicrobiales bacterium | reverse complement strand
GGGCCGGTCCTTCGGAGCCGCTGCGGCTCGGCGCTCGTCGCCTTGGCCACCTTGTCGGCTGGCGGGCCGGTCCTTCGGAGCCGCTGAGGCACCGTCTACCGGAGCGCCCAGCAGAAGCAAGGTCAAGGCAGCACCGATGCCGATGCTGCGGCGAAGTCTTCTCACGAGCTACCTCGTCTCTCTTCTTGGGTCCCCCGCCGTGCTGAAGAGGCTCGGTCCGAAGCATATTTGCAACAGGAAGAGGATTGCAGTAGATGCCGTCCACATCTACCGCCGTGGCCGGCCCGGCTCCGCCGCCGGGCAAATGGATGCATCGGTGGAGAGCCGAGCCTCCCTGCCGGTAGCGGGGCGGTTCCTCCGGGACTGGCCGGTGCCTGGTAGCGGTGTCATGGGTCCTCCTTGGTGGGTGGGCTGCGGTAGGGGCGGTGCTCCGCGCGGCGACCACCGGTCGGGGGCAAGGGGCTGCCCGGAGGGCCGGGGAGTACCAGGACCGAGCGCAGCGAGGGAGGACACGGACCCGCCCTTGCGGCCGACCCGCGCCGTGCGGGCGTGCTGCGATTGTCGTTCACCACCCCACTGAGGGGACGCGCGCTGCCTCCACTCGTCGGGGGCCGAGTTGCGGCGGGGTTGCCTCTTCGCCCTCGGCGCGTTCGGCCAGGCGGCCCCAGGCGGCAGCCGCATCGCACGGGCGCCGGGAGTTGCGGCGGAATCACGCCGACCTGGTTGCCGGGCGTGCGCGGACGATGGCGGGGGCATTGGGCGCCATCAGCGGTGCGGGGCGCCGGCAAGCAGTCCGCCGCTAGGACAAGGGGGCGAACCACTGCACGCGGAGTCGATGGCCCTACCCGACGTGAGAAGGATATCGTCGCCCAGCAAAGCCCGCCGCCCAAGGCGACGGGCTTTTGGAACTATCCGCGGACGCTCGGCCTCTCGATCAGCTATCCCTCGCAGTTGGTGCTGGTCTCGGCTTCTCACCGGGGGGCCCGCCGCCTTGCCGAAGCAGAGGGGCGCGACCGATTCAGTCGAAGTCGGTTCAAGGGGAATTGGATGGCGTCAGCCCCTGCTCCTCGTAGATGCAAGGATGGTTGGCGGTCTCGAAGACGTTGTCCCGGTAGACGTTGTCATGGCAGGGGGAGCTCAATCGGGGGCTTTCGAAGAGGTCGAAGCGGTCCTCGAACCTTCCGTTTCCAAGCGCGGTGTTCCCGACGATCTGGTTCTCCAGAGATGCGATGGAGATCCCGTCTCCCGCGTTGCCGGTGACGGTGTTCCCTTCGATCAGTGCCTCAGTGGCGGCGGGTGCCCTCGGACCGGTCGAAAAGCCAATGCCGTTGCTCGGCAAGGCAGTTGGCTGACAAAAGATCTCACCTGTGGGCGGTTCGCCATTGGCCTCACCGAGGTCAAAGCACAACTCGGGCCTTTGGCCGTTGTCTTGCACGGTGTTCCCGACCACCCGGGCGCCGATGTTGGTGATGTTCGAGATACCCGAGTTGGCGCTGCGCCTGACCACGTTGTCGATGACGTCGTTGTTCCTGATCGGCTCCCCCCGACGGGGGGTGCCTACCTCGTCGAGGAAGTTGTTGATGACGATGCCGACGCCATCTACGACGAAGAAGCCCTCGCTGGCCAGCGTGTCCTCCACGGTGTTGCCCTGGAGAAGGTTGTCGTTGGAGTCGACGCCCAACACCCCGATCCCGTCGAAGGGACCGTTGTGGGCGACGACGTTGTTGAGGATCCGGTTGTTGGCCGAATGGAACAAGACGATCCCGTCACCCAGCAGCGCCGGGTTCTCGCCGCCCGGGCCGATGTTGTCTCTGACCACGAGGTTCTCGATCGTGTTCCCCGAGCCCCCGTTGATGAAGACCCCACCGTCGAAGTTGGTGACCGTGCCGGTCTTCCCGCTGTTGCCTGGGTGGCCGGTGATGGTCACTCCGGTCCTGAACGCAAGCCGGATGCCGGCGGCGTTTCCGTCCCCCGGTCCGGAGGTCCCCGAGATCGTGTGACCGTTCAGATTGAGCCTGATGTTGTCAGCCCCGATGATGATGCCGTCAGCGGGGCAGGGACCGATGTCAGCCACCAGCGTCGTGCTCTTGGTGATCACGTCGCCGCAGCTCAGCCTCCCCGCCCGCATCGCCGCTGGGGAGGCGGGGTTGCCTTTCGGCTCGACCGGCTTTGCCCTTGGCCGTTCTTTCGCCTGGTCGGCTCGTTGCTCGTCGCTCTGGCCACCTTGTTGGATGGCAGGGGGAGCCTCTTGGGCGGCCGTGGGGGTCGCGGCGGCGCCGAGCACCAGCAAGGTCACGGCAGCACCGACGTGGATGGTGCGACGAAGTCGTCTCACAAGCCCAACCTCACCTTCTTCTTTCTTGTTCGCTCCCCCGTCGTCATGAGGAGGCTCGGTCAGAAGCCTAGATCGAGGTATGCGAGACAATCAGTAGATGTGCGCGGCATCTACTGTGCCTACTGCGGAATGCTGCCTCGGCGCAGCCAATATGGCCTTCAGAGAATCACCACGAGGGTCACCACCCTTTCGGAGAATAGGCAAAGGGCGGCTTCACAGAGGGTGAGGGGGAGGTGCTTCGGGCCTGCGTCGGGTAGCGCCGGCAGCTCGCATCGCCAGGCCGGCTCAGCGCCCCTGAGCGCTTCAATCTCCCTGCTGGGCTGTCGTCTCACGTCGGGGTCCGTCAACGTGCCGCTACGGCAATCGCCCGAAGCCGGTCGGTGGATCAGGGCTAAGCTTAGACCAAGCCCCTGCCTTCGGTCAGCGGGGCTTGGTCGGTCTTTGAGGGAAGTCCCGGCATCGCACGGCCTTCCACTGAAGACTTTTCGACCTGCCTCCGGGGGACCTTCTCAAGACCCGTTGTCGATGCCCGAATTATTCCCTACCTCGCCGGCGTCGGGATTCCCTAGCGCCACCTCGGCACCGGGGGGCGCCGTCCGCCGAGTTCGTTGCACGTGTAACCGCCTCCTCGCCCACCAAAGTGAGAAGGCCGGATGGCAAGGAGGCAGTTCGACGTGATCGAGATCGTGGAGGTGCTTCGCACTGACACGCCGGCCCGCCCAAACGTCGGCGTCGATGGCGGCGATGGCCCTGGCCACGGCGCTGTTGTTGGTGCGCACGGCCATGGTGTAGCGAAGCACCGACAGGTCGAGGTGGTCGACAGCCGTGCGGCCTCCGGCGTAGACCTTGGTCAGACCCTCGGCCCTGATGACCTCGTCGGTCCCCGCCGACATAGCCGGCGACGGCGTCGCCACAAACGGTTCGCCGGGGGAGGGGGGCCCACCTGGCGCCCCGTCGGTTCCGTCATGCGCGCAGCACTCCGAGCGGCATGTGGGGTACTACTACCGCTCGGCGACACGTAGGGCAAGAACGCCGCTTGTCATAGAGCGACCATAGTTCTCCGTCGAACCGGCGAAGTAGGATGGGGCCGAGTGGGCGAGCGGACCATGGCCGACCTGTTCGAGGAGCAGGCCAGGCGGGCCCCTGAGGCGGTGGCGCTCGAGTCGAACAGCGGCACGCTCACCTACGGCGAGCTCGAGGCCCGGGCCAACCGGCTGGCTCACCACCTCCGGGACCGCGGGGTCGGGGCCGAAGTGCCCGTCGGGCTCCTGGTGCGGCGTTCACCCGACCTGGCCGTGGGCGCGCTGGGCATCCTCAAGGCCGGGGGGGCCTGCGTCCCCCTCGATCCCTCCTACCCGCTCGATCGCCTGGCCTTCATGCTCGCCGACACCGCTGCTCCCGTCGTGGTCAGCCAACAAGAACTGGTCCGACGGCTCCCCCCGGGGCCAGCCCACCGGGTATGCCTGGACGCCGCCGGCGCCGACCTCGCCCACCAGCCCTCCGGGCCCCCGCCGCGGGTGGTCTCATCCGACAACCTCGCCTACCTGTTCTACACCTCCGGGTCGACCGGCCGGCCCAAGGGGGTGATGCTTGGCCACCGGGGTCTGGTGCACAACACCCTGGTGGCTGCTCAGCGATACGGGCTCAACCCGGAGGACCGGGTGCTGCAGTTCTGCTCCATCAGCTTCGGCGTCAGCGTGGAGGAGCTGTTCGCCACCTGGTCGGCGGGGGCGACCGTCGTGCTGCGCCCCGAGGACATCCCCCTCCTGGGCCCGGCCTGGGCCGACTGGCTCGGCGGGCGGGAGGTGTCGGTGCTGAACCTGCCCACCGCCTACTGGCAGGAGTGGGCCCAGGACCTGGAGAACACCGGTCGAACGGTGCCCGCGAGCATCCGCCTGGTCGTCGTCGGGGGCGACCGCGCCCTGGCCTCCGCCCTGCGCCAGTGGGCGCGGGTGGGAGGGGCCCGCGCCGGCTGGATCAACGTCTTCGGCTCGGCCGAGGTGAGCCACCTGGCCACCGTCTACGAGCCCGCCGCCTGGCCGTCGGTCGATGACGACGCCGAGGGTGACCCGCCCATCGGGTGCCCCATCGCCGGCGCCACCGTCCACATCCTCGACGAAGCCGGCGAGGCGGTGGCGCCCGGCCGGGCCGGGGAGCTGCACGTGAGTGGCCCGGGCCTGGCCCGGGGTTACCTCAACCGCCCGGGGCTGACCGCGCAGCGCTTCGTCCCCGATCCCTTCAGCGCCGCGCCGGGAAGCCGCCTGTACCGCACCGGTGATCTCGTTCGGTGCCTACCCGACGGCAACATCTCCTTCGTCGGGCGCCAGGACCGCCAGGTCAAGATCAGGGGCTTTCGGGTCGAGCGAGACGAGGTCGAAAGCGTCCTGCGCCTCCACCCCCAGGTGGCCCGGGCCCTGGTCGTCGTGCGGGAGGACAGGCCCGGCCACCGGAACCTGGTCGCCTACCTGACCCCGGCGGGAACAGCGACGCCGGCGACAGCGGAGCTACGACAGTTCCTCGCCGCCCGACTCCCCGACTACATGGTGCCGGTTGCCTTCGTGGCCCTCGAGGCCTTCCCGCTGACCGCCAACGGGAAGGTCGACGTCGAGGCCCTCCCGCCGCCGGCAGCCACGCCGTCTCCGCCGGCCCCATCGGGGTCGCGCCCCCGAACGCCGACGGAGCGCTTGGTGGCCTGCGTGTGGGCCCAGGTGCTCGGCGTCGACGAGGTGGGGGTCGACGACGACTTCTTCGACCTCGGCGGCCATTCCCTGCTGGCCACCCAGGTGATCGCTCGCCTGCGCAGCGCCTTGGGCTGGGCCATCCCTCTGCAGGCCATCTTCGAGGCGCCCACGGTGGCCGCCCTGGCCGCCCGCCTGGAAACCTGAGATGGTCCCCTGAGTCCCGTCCCGACGCTCGGCCCCCAGGACCGCCGGCCGGGAGCGCCCGTTCCCGTCTCGCTGGCCCAGGAGCAGATGCTCGCCCTCGGCGCCCGGGCTTCGGTCCGAGGCCTCTACAACCTCACCGTCCACCGCCGCTTCACTGGGGCCGTCGATCTGAAGGCCCTGGAGGACGCCGTGGCCTACCTGGTCGAGCGCCACGAGAGCTTGCGCACCTGCTTCTCCACCGACTCCAAGGAGATGCTCCAGGTCATCGCCGCCTTTGTCCCCACTGCTTTGGCCGTGTCCGACCTCACGGTGGTGCCGGCCGAGCACCGGGAAGCCGAGCTGCAGCGCCGCATCGCCGAGCAGGACGCCCGACCGTTCGACGTGGCCACCGCCCCACTGTTCCGGGCGTGCCTGTTCCACCTCGCAGCCAACCTCAGCGAGCTGGTGGTCACCTTCGACCACCTGGTCTGTGACCTGACCTCGGCCTACATCTTCTTGGAGGAGCTCGATGCGGCGTATCGAGCCCTGGCCGGCGGCGACGCCCCTCGGCTCGCTCCCCTGCCGGTGCAGTACGCCGACGTCGCCTTGTGGGAGCGGCGCTGGATGACCGAGGACAGGTTGGCGGCACAGCTCGACTACTGGCGCGACACGCTCCGGGGGATGCCTTCGGGCCCTTGCGTCCCGTTCGACCGGGTCCCCGCCGGCCGCAGCCGCCGAGTCGAGCGCCAGGTGTTCAGTCTGGCCTCCCCGACCACCGCAGCCGTGCGCCAGCTGGCCCGCAGAACCCACGCCAGCAGCTTCGTGGTGTGCGCGGCGGCTGCCCAGGCGCTGTTCAGCCGTGCCGGCGGCCTGACCGACATCGTGCTCAGTACCACCATGAGCGGCCGCCACCACCAAGAGGTCGACGGCCTCATCGGCATGTTCGCCGGCGTGGGCCGGATCCGCACCTCGATGGCCGGCGACCCCACGTTCGAGACGATCGTGGGACGGACCCGTGACGCCGTGCTCGGCCTCTTCGAGCATCAGGACGTCCCGTTCCTGCGGATCCGAGAGGCCGTGCTCCCCGACTTCCCCGGGCCGGCCGACCCCGTCCGCCTGGCGGCGGCTCTGCCCGTCGAGTTGTTGTACTTCCACGTGTCCACCGGGGTTCCGGCGCCGGGCTCGGCCGTGGTGCGACACGCGGGTGGGAGCGGGCTTGACGAGGTGTACTTCCGGGGCCAGCTCCACCCGCTGAGCCTCACCTTCCTCGACGAGGGCGACGGGCTCTCGGGGTGGTTCAGCTACAAGCCCGACTTCTACGACGACACGACGGTGGCCCGACTGTGCCGCGGCCTGGAGGCGGTCTTCTCGGCCGTCGTGGCCAACCTGCTGCTCAGGCTGTCCGAGCTCCCCGTCAGTGGGCCTAGTCGGTGACGGCCCCTGGCGGGCCGCTGGCGTCCCAGCTCACCGACCACGGCCTGGCCATCGCCCGGACCGCCGAGATCGACCTCGGCCTCGGCTACCCCCAGATCGCGCTCCCGCCGTGGCTGCGAGAGCTCCTCGCCGCCGGCGTCGACGCCGACCTGGCCTACACGGTCCCGTCGAAGCTCTCGGCGACGGCGCAGGCCGCGCTCGACGGTGAACTGCTCGAAGCGACGTGCCGCTGCTTGGGGATCGACGAAGGCCACGCCGTCAACGGGTTCGTCACCTTCTCGGGCAGCGTGGCTCTTGACCGGGTGCTCGTCAGCCAGGTCGGCCACGGAGGCTCGGTCGTCACCACCACCCCCTCGGTGGACATGGTGAGCGCCATGATCAGCGAGCACGCCGGGGTGGAGGCGATCTACGTGGCGGCATCAGGGCCGGGCTTCGACCTCGACGTCGAGGCGCTGGCGGCGTCGCTGCGCCACGACACCCGCTGCATCGTGGTCTCCAGCCCCGACAACCCGAGCGGCAACGTCGTCACCGGGGCGCAGATGAGCTCCCTCGTGGCCCTGGCCCGGGAGCACGACGTCACCCTCGTGCTCGACCAGTGCTTCGCCCTGGTCAATCCCCAGGGCAACGACATTCCGGTCCTGGCCGATTTCGCCGCCCCCGGGCTCAAGTGGATCCTGCTCTGGGACACGGGCAAGACCTTCGGCCTGAACCACGAGAAGCTGGGGTTGGTGTTCTGCAGCCCCAACGTGCGGGAGTCCGTGCGCGAGCGCCTGAACGTCCTGCAGTTCGACGTCTCGAGGCGCCAGAAGTTGCTGTTCCTGGCCATCCTCAACGCGGCTGGCAGCAACCGCTGGTTCCAGCACCTCTCGGCGCTCGTCGCCACCAACCTGGAGCTGGTGAGGCGGGCCTGCCTCGACCTTCCCCTGGTGGCCTCTTCCCCCGACGCTGGCAGCCTGCTGCTCCTCGACGTCACCCCCACCGGCCTGAAGGCGTCGGTCTTCGCCACCATCCTCCTGGCCGAGAAGGGAATCGGGGTCATCAGCGCCAGCGACTTCTTCCACCCGCTGGCGCCCTCTGGCACGCTCCAGCCCGGCCACGATCACTTCGTCCGCATCGCCCTGGCCCGTGAGCCGGAAGTAGTACGCACGGCCATGGACAAGGTGGCGGAGCTCTGCCACGAGCCGGGCCGCCGGCAGGTGGTCCCGGCCTCGGGTTGAGCGGGGGTCGGTCGCCAGGGCCGCCTACCGGCGATCTCAGTTGAGCCGGTCCGACGGTTCGAGGCCGCCCTCGTCGGAGACGGCCATGCGCCGCAGACGTGCCATGGTCACCGGGTCGACCTCGACCACTCCCGCGGCCAGGGCCGCTTCCCGCCGGGCCACTGCTCCATCACCGGGGGCGAGGACGGCGTCGTGGCCCGGTGCCGGCCGGCTGGCCCTGACCGAGTCGACCAGGTGCTCAGCTGCGGCCGCGGGGTCACCTCCCGGCACCAGGGCGCCGGGGTCGACGGCGAGGAACACCGCTCCGAGGTCGTACTCGCCGCCGACCTCGAGGCCCATCTTGGCCCCGGTCAGGACCCCCACCAACAACTCCAGTGCCAGGCACAGGGCGGAGCCTTTGTGGCCGCCGAAGGCCAGCACCGACGCCGCCGAGGCGGCATCGCCAGTGGGGCGCCCGTCGGCGTCGAGGAACGCCCCCGGGGGCAGGGGACGGGCCTCGAGCACCGCCCCCCGGACCTCGCCCCAGACCCGCTCGGCGGTGCTGAGATCGATCACCACGCTGGCTTGGCGCCCGGGGAAGGCAAAACAGACGGGGTTGGTGCCGAGGACGGGATCGATCGATCCGAACGGCGCCACCACCGGCGGACCGGCGTTGTTGGTGACGAAGGCGACCAGGCCCTGGTCGGCGATCAGGCGGCCGTAGGGCGCGAGGCGACCGAAGCGTGCGGCGTTGGTCAGCGCCACCAGGCCCGTCCCCGCCTCGGCGCACAGCTCGATGGCCAGCTCGGCGCAGAACCGCCCCGCCAGCTGTCCGATCTGGCGGCGCCCGTCGACCAACGCCATCCCGCCCCGCCGCCGCCGGACGACGGGTTCGCCCTGGCGCTCCCGCAGAACCGCGTCGATGAGGAGGATCTTGGCCACGCCGTGGGTGGCCTTGCCCTCGAGCTGGGCGGAGAGGAGGTCGGTCACCACGAAGTCGGCGTCGTCCCCATGGACCCCACGTCGGGCCAGCGCCTCGCCCAGCAGGCGCTCGACCTCGGCGACGGGCTCAGCAGCCACGCCCAGGTTGTTTCGTCACGACGGCACTTCTGGGGTGCCGGCCTCCATCCGGCGACGAAGGCTGAGCGGGCGCAGGTCGGTCCAGGTTCGCTCGATGTGGGCCACGCACTCCTCCCGGTCGCCGCGCACGCCGGTCTCGGTCCAGCCCGCCGGCAGCGGGCGACTCGCCGGCCAGATCGAGTGCTGCCCCTCGTGGTTCACCACCACGGTGAACACCTCCTCCCGCCGCCGGTC
>JAUJLZ010000339.1 GCA_030447125.1 Acidimicrobiales bacterium | reverse complement strand
AGGGCCACGAGGGGCAGGACCACGAAACCCAGGCACGCCACCACGAAGGCGGCGGCGGACAGGGCCAACAGCGCCGTCGAGCCCACCACCAGACCCAGGGCAGCCAAGGCGATCGACGTGCCGAAGGACGCCACGGGTGCCAGGGTGGCGGTCCGGCCGAGTCGGCCGTCTCGCCCCGGGCCGCGGCGGTAGGGCTCGTCGGGCAGGTCGAGGGGATCGACGTCGTCGTCGCCCGGGTCGAAGGGCTCGAAGGGGCGGCCCGCGGCCTCGTCCACCCCGCCGAGGCTGGGCCGGCCCTGGGCGCGGTCGTACGCCCGTCGCCGGTCCTGGTCGCCCAGCACGCTCCAGGCCTCGTTGATGGCTCGCATGCGCCGCTCGGCGTCGAGGCGCTCGCCAGCGTCGCGGCCGACGAAGAAGTCCGGGTGGTGGCGGCGGGCCAGGCTGACGTAGGCCCGGCGGATCTCCGTCGTCGAGGCGCTCTCAGGCACCTCGAGGACCTCGTAGTGGTTCACCTCGATGTCGTGGAGGTCGGCGACCCTGGTGCCGTGGTGGGCGCAGCCGTGTCGGGTGGCGGCGCGGCCACGCACTCCGGCGGAGCCAGGGGGAACACCTCGGCGGGCGGGATCGTGGCCATGAGCGGCTGGGCCCCCGGCGAGGCGCAGATCAGGGTGAAGGTGGAGCCGCCGGCGGCGTCGGTGACGACCTGATCGGGTCCCTCGAGGTTCCAGCTCCCGCCGGCATCGAGCGCCACCTCCACGCCCGATCGCGGCGCCACCCGGACCACGCCGTCGTCGCCCACCACCTGGGACGAGACCCGCACGACGACGTTGGTGCGCCGGCCCACCACCGGCGGGTCGGGGGCGACGGCTAGATCGACCAGGGTGGCCCGGAAGCGGTCCACCACCAGGGGCACCTGGGCGGTCTCCTCGCCCACGAACAGGATCTGCGGCTCGAGGGCAGCCAGGTCGGGGGCCCGCCACGCCCGTACCCGGTAGCGACCTCCGAGGACGTCCGACGCCCGCCAGGTGCCGTCGTCGTCGGTGGTGACCTCGAGGGTGGCGACCTCCTCACCGACCAGGCGCTCCAGGCGCACGGTCGCTCCGGCGACCGGGCCGTCGGGGCCGTCGACGCGCCCGGCCAGGGTGACCGGCCCGGGGCCGACCACCACCTCCGACGTGGTCGTGGTGCCCTCGACCGGGGCCAAGGCCACACCACTGAAGTCGGGCGCAGCCGTGGTCGTGGTCGACGCGTCGGGGATGGGCGCGGGGACGGGTAGAGGCTCGAAGGGGTCGGTGGTGGAGCAGGCGCCGAGGGCCAGGGTGGCGGTGGCCAGAGCGATGCCCAGCAGGCTGCATCGGCCTCTCACGGGACCAAGGGCAGGGCCTCGACCCGGGCAGGCGACGCCCCGCCGTCCCAGTGCAGGCGACCTTCGGCCGGGACCTCGACGTCGCGACGGATGTAGGCCAGGGCCACGGGCGCCCGGCGCTCGATCGACTCCCCCACGCTGGTCAGGGTGCCCACGTCCCGGCCATCGACCTCGACGGTCGCCCCCACGGGCGGCAGGACGTTGGTGGCCACCACCAGGCCGCGCAGCCGACGGGGGACGTTGCCGCCCCGGGAGTCGATGCGGGCCACCAGCTCCTGGCCGGTGTAGCACCCCTTGGTGAAGCTCACCGTGCGCTCCACCACCCCAGCGGCGGCGGGGATGGTGGAGGCGTCGAGCTCGGCCCCCATCCGGGGCACCCCCGCTTCGATGCGCAGCGCCTCGTAGGCGTCGTGGCCGACCACGAGGGCGCCCGCGGGCACGATCGGGTCGGGGCCGAGCAGGTCGAAGCCGGGGACGCCCGGCGTGTCGGGTACGACCTGCCAGGTCCCTGGCGGTGGCGGGTCCAGGCCGCCGGTCTCGGCTCCCCGCACCGCCAGGCACCGCCAGGCCAGCGGCTCGAAGTCGCAGCGCACCCGCAGCTTGAACCGCTCCAGGCGCTCACGCAGGCTGTCACCCCACCCGGCGTCGGTGTCGAGCACGAGCTCGTCGTCGCCCACCCGGGTCACCCGCAAGAGGGCCTCGACCTTGCCCTGGGGCTGGAGCACCAGGGAGAAGACCGATCCCCCCACCTCCATGACGGCGACGTCCTGGCTGAGCTGGCCCTGCAGGAACGAGATGGCGTCGGGGCCCGATGCCCGCAGGACGTCGCGGGCCAGCTCGCAGGCGGCAACGCCCCGGCGTAGGGCCACGGCTTCGTCGGTGGCGACCATCAGCGTGCCTCCGGTTCTCTTGGGTCGGCCCCGGACGTTGCCTCCCGGCGACGGGCGGTCATGCGCCGGGCGGCGGGCACGGCGGCCAACAGGGCGGCGGCCTTGTTGCGCGACTCCTGCTCCTCGGCCTCGGGATCGCTGTCGGCCACGATGCCGGCGCCGGCCTGCACCGAGGCCCGGCCGTCCTTGGCCACCACCATGGTGCGGATGGCGATGGCGGTGTCGAGGTTGCCGGAGAAGTCGAG
>JAUJLZ010000338.1 GCA_030447125.1 Acidimicrobiales bacterium | reverse complement strand
CGGCTTCGGCGGCGTGGGCCAGGGCGGCCACGTGGCGGTGCAGGGGATAGGTGGCTGAGACCAGGCGCTCGAGGCCGGCGTCGGCCACCAGCTCGAAGGCCAGGTCGAAGGTTCGCCGGGCGGGCCCGGGTTCGTAGCCGTAGGCGTAGGCCCCCACCAGCTCGATCTCCCGCTGCCACAGGGGCGTGAGGTCGACGGTGAGCGAGCCGGGCATGCCGACCATCACGATGCGACCCCCGGGACGGACGACGGCCAGGGCCTGGGCCAGGCTCCCGGCGTTGCCCACGCAGTCGACGACCACGTCGGCGCCCCCGGTGAGCTGCATCATCGGTGAGGAGCCGCCGGGACGGGCCGGGGGCGAGGCGTCGTCACCGGAGCGTCCGAGGGCCAGCGACCCGGTGGCCCGGCGCACGGCCCGGGGCAACGAGGACGGGGCTACCACCTCGGTGGCGCCCAGCTCGTCGGCCAGGCGGCGCTGCTCGGGGTGCTTGGCCCCCACCAGGAGACGGGACGGCTCGACCCAGCGGGCCACGGCGGCCACCGCGCACAGCCCGAGGGTGCCGGCACCGATCACCACCACGACCCCGTCACGACCTGCCTCGGCCTTGAGGGCTCCCCTCAGGGCGCAGGCGGCGGGCTCGACCATGACTGCGGCCTCGTCGCTCATGGCCTCGGGCACGGCATGCAGCTGACTGTCGTGGGCGACCAGGGCCAGGGACCAGCCTCCCCCGGTCTCGCAGCAGTAGCCCGTCTGCAGGCCGGGCTCGAGGCGGCCGAAGGCGACGTTGCGGCAACGGCTGAGATCGCCCTGGGCGCAGGCAGGACAGGGCGGGTCGATGGCGCGCACGGTGCAGCCCAAGACGGGCTCGAGCACCACCCGGCGGCCGTCGTCGAGGTCGCCCACCACCTCGTGGCCGGGGACGAAGGGGAAGCTGACCACCGGCTCGAACCAGGGCGAGGCCTTGCCGTCGACCGTGGCCAGATCGGAGCCGCAGATGCCGGCCAGGCGGGGCCGCACCCGCTGCCACCCGGGGCCGGGCAGCGCCGGCGGGTCGATGTCGGCCAGACGCAGGGGGCCGACCCTCGCCCCGCGCCCCGGGGCCAGGGCGCCGGCGGCCCGGGCGGCGGCGAAGCGGGGGAGCGACCGCTCGACCTGGAGGGCCTTCACGGTCGACCTGCCGGTCGGGCGAGCGCGACCGACCACGGCGACCGACGGTCCGCCGGTGCCGTCATCGCTCGGCCCCGCCCCGAGCGAGGCCGGCCAGCCCGGTGGACGACCGGCGGGCGAACGACGTGCGCCGGGTCACCGGGCCGATGGGTAGCAGTGGTCGGGGCCCGCCGGGGGCCTTGGCCCACTGCTCCACCAGCCAGCCCCGCTTGCGGGCGATGGCGGCCAGGCGGATCTCGGGGTTGACCGCCACCGGGAAGCCCACGGCCTCGAGCATGGGCAGGTCGCTGGCCGAGTCGGCGTAGGCCACGGCCTCCTCCAGGCGCAGGCCCTCAGCCTCGGCGTAGTCGGCCATGGCCTGGGCCCGGGCCTCGCCGGTGGGCGGGGCGCCGGTGAGCTCACCGTTCCAGGTGGGCCCCCGCCCATCGACCCTGCCCGCCTTGGTGCTCATGCGGGCGCACACGATGTCGTCGAACAGGGGAGCCAGGTTGCGCTCGACCACCACGTCGAGCGCCCCGGTGATGAGCACGGTGCGGTGCCCGAGACGGCGGTGGTGGCGCACCCGGCGGATGCCGGCGGGGAACGACTTGGTCAACAGCAGGTAGCTGAGCAGCTGGGTGGCGTCCTCCTCGAGCTGGGCCACCGGGGCGCCCTCGAAGCGGCGGTAGAAGTGGCGCAAGAAGTCGCCCCGGTCCTGGCGGTCGAGCTTGAGCAGTGCCGGGGCCTCGGCCAGGGTGCGCAGGGCGAAGCGGACGCGCTCGTCCGGGGGGAGGCGCCGGGTGGCCAACCAGGAGTAGGAGTCCACCACGTTGGAGGCGATGAGGGTGTTCTCCAGGTCGAAGGCGGCCAGGTGGCGTTCGGGGGCGAGCACCCGGTCGCGCAGGCGCTGCGACCGGCTGGGGCCGGTGCGGGCGCCGGGCGTGACCCGGACCCGGGCGTGTTCCACCACCGAGGGCAGGTGCACCTGGGTGACGTAGTGGTCCCAGTCGACCACCCGGGGGTCGTAGCCGAAGGCGGCCTGGTCGGCGGCGTCGAGGGTCGACCACCGGGCCAGGAGCTCGTCGACGGCGAACACGGCCTCGGTCTCGGCGTAGGCGCCGTAGAGCTCCACGTAGTCCAATGCCCGGGAGGCGTCGGCCCGGTGCTCCTCGAGGTCGGCCGCCCAGCGGGCGTGGCTTCCCCGCAGCGGCAGCGCCCCGAGGGCCTTCTCGGCCACGTCGATGACCGTGACCGCGCGCTGCAGTTGCCGCTGGACCCGCCCCCGGCCGGGGAAGGACCAGCGGGGAACCACGATGGGCTGGCCCTTGGCGTCGTAGAGGGGGTGCTGGCTGAACCAGTCGT
>JAUJLZ010000337.1 GCA_030447125.1 Acidimicrobiales bacterium | reverse complement strand
ACGCTCGGCGAACCAGCGGAGGACCGACTCGGCGCCGTCCTCGAGGGTGGTCCAGGGCGTCCAGCCCAGGTGGAGGCGGGCTCGGGCCGGGTCGAGGGCGGAGCGGGCCAGCTCGCCGGGCCGGGCGGGGGCGAAGGTCGGCGCTACGTCGGCGCGCCCGGCGGCGGCGGCCATCACCTCGTAGAGGTGCAGCACCGAGGTCTCGGTGGCGGTGCCGATGTTGCACAGCACGCCGCTGCCCCGTCCCGCCGCCCGCACAAAGGCGTCGACCACGTCGTCGACGTAGACGAAGTCTCGGGTCTGGAGGCCATCACCGAAGATGGTGCAGGGCTGGCCGGCCAGGAGCTTGCCGGCGAAGATGGCCACCACGCCGGCCTCGCCGTGGGGGTCCTGGCGGGGTCCGTAGACGTTGGCCAGGGCCAGGGCGGCGAACTCCAGGCCGTGGAGCACGCGGTAGGCGTGGAGGTAGTCGCCCACCACCTTTTTGGCCACGCCGTAGGGCGAGACCGGCCGTTGGGGGTGGGCCTCGGTGACGGGCAGGTCGGCGGGGTCAGGGTCGCCGTAGATGGTGCCGCCACTGGAGGCGAACACCACCTTGCGGGCCCCGGCGGCCCGGGCAGCCTCCATCACGTTCAGGCTGCCGATCACGTTGATCTCGGCGTCGAAGACGGGCCGGGCCACGGAGACCCGCACGTCGGCCTGGGCGGCCAGGTGGAACACCACCTCGGGTTGGCGACGGGCCAGGAGGTCGACCAACTCGGGCGAGCGGATGTCGAGCTGGTGCACCTTCAGCTCGTGGTTGCGATCGGCCCGGGCGTCGGCCAGGTTGGACAGCGAGCCGGTGGACAGGTCGTCGACCACGTCGACGGCGTGGCCCTCGGCCAGGAGGCGGTCGACCAGGGTCGAGCCGATGAAGCCGGCACCGCCGGTGACGAGCGCTTTCACCGGGTCAGGAGGAGGCCCAGGTGTCGGGGTCGGGCAGCACGGCGCCCACCAACGAGGCCCCCTCCTCCACCTCGGTGTCGTTGCCCAGCACCGACAGCGCCGTCACCGAGGCATCGGCGCCCACCACCGCGCTGGCACCCACGATCGAACCGCTGACCGTGGCCCCGGTGCCGATGACGGCCCGGGAGAACACCACGGAGTCCTCGACCCGGGCGTTGCGGGCGATCCGGCAGCCCGGGCCCAGCACGGAACGGGTGACGACGGCGTTGGTGGCCACCACGGCATTGCTGGCCACGTGGCCGGCCTGGCCGGCGGCGATGCCCCGGTCGACCAGGTCGAGCGATGCCTGCAGGAAGCGTTCGGGGGTACCCACGTCGATCCACCACCCCTCCTGGCTGAGGGCCCACACCAGCCCGTCGGCCACCAGGGCGGGAAAGGTCTCGCGCTCGATGTTGACCCGACCGTCGCCGGGGATGCGCCCGAGCACCTCGGCCTCGAGCACGTAGCAGCCGGCGTTGATGTCGTGCGAGGCCTCCTCGCCGGGCGCGGGCTTCTCCACGAAGGCCGACACCCGGCCCTCGCCGTCGGTGTCGACCACGCCGTAGGCGGAGGGATCGTCGACGGGGGTGAGGCCGATGGTGGCCAGGGCGCCCTGCGCCTGGTGGACCTGGTCGTGGAAGGCCACCAGGGCGGACACGTCGAGGTCGCACAGCACATCGCCGTTGACGACCAGGAAGCGCTCGTCGATGCCGGCCTCGGTGGCGGCGAAGCGGATGGCGCCGGCGGTGTCGAGGGGCTCGGCCTCGACCGCGTAGACCAGACGCACGCCGGCGCAGACGGCGTCGGGGTAGGCCCGCTGGAAGGCGTCGGGGCGGTAGCCGAGGGACAGGACGACCTCGTCGATGCCGTGGGCGGCCAGGTGCTGGACCACCCACTCGATCATGGGGCGCCCGGCCACGGGCAGCATCTGCTTGGGGGTGCGCAGGGTGAGGGGGCGCAGGCGGGTGCCCAGCCCGCCGACGAGGACGACTGCTCTCATCTCGTGCTGCTCACGTGCCGCTGGTGGTGCTGGTGGTCGCCGGCAGCGAAGTGCTCGGGGAGGGGGCGCTCGGGGAGGGGGCGCCGTCGGCGACGGTGGTGGTGGACTCCTCGGCGGCGGTGGGGGCGGTGCTGGTCGCGGTGGTGGCACCGGGATCGGCCTCGCCCCCCACAGGTGCGGCCCCGGGCACGTCCTGGGGCACGGTGCCCACCGAGGGCGGCTTGGACAGCTCGGCGCCGACAGGGGCGAAGGCGATGGTGAACGCGCTCCCGTCGGCCGGGGCGTAGTCGGCGAAGTTGCCTTCGAGCAGACGGCCCTCCTGGTCGCCAGGCCCATCCCACACCTTGACCTGGACCACGGCCGGCTCGCCCCCGCAGTCGCCACCGTCGTTGGCCAGCTCTCCGGTCCCCGGCGTCTGGAGCAGGTCGTCCTGCAGGGTCATGCCCACCTGCTCGGCGAGGGCGCCCAGCGTGGCCCCCTCGCCGGTGTAGCGGGTGGAGAAGGGGTGGATGTGCATCAGGCCGTC
>JAUJLZ010000062.1:7611-9271 GCA_030447125.1 Acidimicrobiales bacterium | reverse complement strand
TCCCCTTCGCCGCCCGCTTCCCCTACGAGGTCCACGTCGTCGCCCACCGCCACGCTCCCTCGCTACTCGACCTCAGTGATCCCGACCGTGACGCCCTGGCCGGCATCCTGGAGGACCTGCTGATCCGCTACGACGCCCTCTTCGGGTTTCCGCTGCCCTACGTCATGGCCATGCACCAGGCGCCGGCCGACGACGGCGAGTGGCAGGCGGTCAGCCACCTCCACCTCGAGTTCACACCACTGCACCGGGCCGCCGACCGGCTGAAGTACCTGGCCGGCTCTGAGCTGGGGGCGGGGGCCTTCCTCAGCGACGTGGCGCCGGAACAGGCGGCGGCCACCCTGCGCGCGGCCGGTTAGCACGTGCTGGCCTGGGCTCCCGGTCGGGTGAACCTCATCGGCGACCACACCGACTACACCGGCGGGCTGGTCCTGCCCATGGCCATCGACCTGGGCACCACGGTGGAGGGTGTCCCCGGCGGGGAGGAGGTGCGGCTCACCTCCGCGGAGCTCGAAGGTCAGGCAGTCGTCCCCCTCGGGGGGGTTGCGCCGCGGGAGTGCGCGCCGCCGTGGGCTCGCTACGTGGCCGGCGTGGTGGCTGTGACCGCGCCGGCGCAGGGCTTCACCGGGCGGGTGTCCACCACCTTGCCGGTGGGGGCGGGGCTCTCCTCCAGCGCAGCCCTCGAGGTGGCCGTGGCCCTGGCGTTGGGCTTCGAGGGGTCGGCGCTCGAGCTGGCCCTGGCCTGCCAGCAGGCCGAGCAACTGGCCAGTGGCGTGCCGTGCGGGGTGATGGATCAGCTGGCCTCAGCGGCCGGCGTGGCCGGTCACGCCCTGCTCATCGACTGTACGAGCCTGGCGGTGACCCCGGTGCCGATCCCCGACGGCGTCGAGGTGGTGGTGGTCCCCTCCGGCGAGGCGCGGGAGCTGGCCGCGTCGGCCTACGCGCAGCGGCGAGCCCAGTGCGAGGCCGCCATCGCCCTGATCGGTCCCCTCACGCAGGCCACGCCGGCCGACGTGGCCACCCTGGCCGACCCCGTCGTGGCCGCCCGGGCCCGCCATGTGGTGACCGAGAACCAGCGGGTGCGGGACATGGCGGCGGCGTTGGCCGCCGGCGACGCGGGGGCCTGCGGGGCCTTGATGGTGGCCAGCCACGAGAGCCTCCGGGTCGACTTCGACGTGTCGACGCCGCGGCTCGACGCGCTCGTCGCCGAGCTCGTGGCCGCGCCCGGGGTGCACGGCGCCCGACTGACCGGGGCGGGCTTCGGTGGCTGCGTGGTGGCCCTGGCCGAGCCCGGCGCCGTGCACCGGGGCTGGCACGTCCAAGCCGTCGGAGGGGCCGAGGCGGCCGACGGCTAAGGCCCCGTGGTGCTGCCTCTAGTGCTCGTGCTCGATGCGCTGGACGAGGAGCTGCTTGCCCATGTCGGCGGCACGGCGGTAGCCCTGCTGCACCTGTTGGAAGTAGGTCTTGAGGTCCTCGTCGGTGCTGGTGTCGTCCAGGTAGGTCTGGATCGTCTCAGCTCCGTGGAGGGCGTGGTAGACGACGCTGATGACGTCGTAGGTCGGGTCGCTGGTGCCAGTGGCTTGTTGGTCGCTCATGACCCTGACCCTCTCCCGAAGTCCGCCGGGCCACACCTGGTCAATGCTGGTGCCACCATGACCCATGG
>JAUJLZ010000062.1:0-7511 GCA_030447125.1 Acidimicrobiales bacterium | reverse complement strand
GGTGAGCTTCGAGGAGGCCATCGAGACCGTCGGCAGGGTGGTCGAGACGGTGGGCATCGCCGTCATCGTCGTGGGCATCGCCTTGGCCTTGGTCCGCTTCGCCTTGGCCCATCGGGAAGGTGACGGCTACGCCGGCTGCCGGCGGTCGATCGGGCGGTCCATCCTCCTCGGCCTCGAGCTGCTCGTCGCCGGCGACATCATCCGCACCGTCGCCATCTCCCCGAACTTCAGCTCGGTGGGGGTGCTCGCCCTCATCGTCTTGATCCGTACGTTCCTCTCGTTCACCCTCGAGCTGGAGATCAACGGCCGATGGCCGTGGCAGCAGCGCACGAGCGAGGAACAGGCCTAGCCACCGCGGGCGGGGCAGGCGGGGCCAGCATGGATGTCCTGAGAGTGCACCTCGACACCGACCTCGGCACCAGCACCGACGATCTCGCGGCGCTGGTGATGCTGCTCGGCTCAGCCGGGGTCGAGCTCACCGGCGTCACCACCGGCATCGATCCAAGAGGTCAACGAGCGGGGTACGTGCGCCACGTGCTGGGCCTGGTGGGACGCGACGACGTGCCCGTGGCCGCTGGCGCTGAGGTGTCCATGACCACCTTGCTCATGCCCGGCACCCTCCCCGACGATGAGCAGTACTGGCGCCAACCGGTGGCACCGGCGCCCGCCCCCGCCGGCTCGGCCCTACGGCTGCTGGCCAGCAGCGTCGAGGCCGGGGCGACGATCATCGCCATCGGCCCGTTCACCAACCTGGCGTTCTTGGCGGTCGAGCGACCGGGCCTGTTCGCCCGCACCCACGTGGTGATGATGGGCGGGTGGTTCGATCCACCCTCCGACGGCCTGCCGGCGTGGGACCCCGCCCGGGACTGGAACGTGCAGTGCGACACCACGGCCGCACGCCTGGTGGTCGCCCACGCCGGCGAGGTGACCATGGTGCCGCTCTCGTTGACCATCCGGGCCCACCTGCGACGGCGACACCTCGAGCGCCTGGGCGTTGCCGGTCCCCTCGGGCGCTTGCTGGCCCTCCAAGGGGAGCTCCAGGCCGCCGACCGCTCGACCGGCGAGCTGGGGCGCGCCCACGCTGGCCTGCCCGACGATCTCCTCGCCTTCCTGCACGATCCCCTCACCTGCGCCGCCGCCCTCGGGTGGCCCGGCATCACGCTGGAGGAGCGACCGGTAGAGGCCATCCTCGACGGTGAGGTCCTGCGCTTCGCCGACAGCGGCCACGGTCGGCGGGTCCGAGTCGCCCTCGATGTCGACCAAGCGGCCTTCGAAGACCTCTGGTTGGCGTCGGTCGAGGCCGCCGAAGCCCGTTCGGGCTCACGACCGTAGCGAGGGCTCCCGGCTCCCGGGAGCCATCTCGGCCCCGGGCGGCACCTCCGTCCCCTCCCCCAGCACCACCAGGTCGTCGTCGCCGCAGCGCCGGCCCGGATCTGGCCGTCGACCCACGGAGGCCCCAGGGCCGATGCGGACGCCCATGTCGGCCACCACCGCGGCCACCTGCGCCCCCGACTCCACCACGGCGTCGTGCAGGAGCACCGAGTCGTGCACCTCGGCTCCTTCCTCGACGACCACGCCCGGGCCCAGCACCGATCGCTGCACCCGGCCCCGCACGACGCAGCCGGGTGAGATCAGGGAGTCGTCGATCGAGGCCGAGCCGCAGAGCCGGGCGGGTGGGCGGGTCCCCGGCGTGGTGAGGATGGGCCACGCCGGATCGTCCAGGCGCAGGAGCGGCTCGGGTCCGAGCAGATCCATGTGCGACCCCCAGTAGCTCTCGGGGGTGCCCACGTCACGCCAATAGGCCTCGAAGCGGTGCTCCCACACCTGGCCCCGGCCCACGAAGTACGGGAGGAGCTGATCGCCGAAGTCCTCCAAGGCGCCATCCCCCCCCTCTCCACCGCCGTCGCCGTCCGCCAACTCCTCGAGGGCGTCGAGCAGCCGGTGGGTGTCGAAGACGAAGACCTCGGTGGTGGCCACGTCGCCCAGTGGCTGGTCGGGCTTGTAGCGGAACGCCCGGACCCGGCCGTCGTCGTCGACCTCCACGTTGCCGAAGCGGCTGACCTCGTCGGTTGGCACCACGGTCGTCACCAGGGTGAGCTCGGCGTCCCGTTCGAGGTGGGTGGTCACCACGTCGCGGTAGTCGAGCTTGTAGATGTGGTCGGCGCTCAGCACCACGACGAGGTCAGGGCCGAGGTCGCGCACGGCCGAGTGGTTGCGGTAGATGGCGTCGGCGTTGCCCTGGTGCCACCCGCCCTCGTCGTCGCCCTGGTGGGGGAACAACACCTGGAGCCCACCTCGGGTGCGGTCGAGGTCCCAGGGCCGCCCGCCCGCCAGGTGCTGGCCCAACGCATGGGGCTGGAACTGCTGGAGGACCCAGACGTCGGTGATGGCGCTGTGGGCGCAGTTGGACAGCGGGAAGTCGACCAGCCGGTAGACGCCGGCGTAGGGGATGGCCGGTTTGGCCCGGCGATCGGTCAGCGGCGCCAACCTGCTTCCGGCGCCACCGGCCATGATGAGGGCGAGGACCTTGGGGTCGGCCATCTCAGTGCCCCCTGCCGTACCCGAAGTACCGCCGCTGCTTGATCAACTCGGCGACGGGCTCGGGAACCATCTTCTCCCAGGAGTCGTCCCGAGCGGCGATGCGGGCCAGGACGTCCCGGCTGAAGATGCTCAGGTGCTCAGGGGAGAAGTTGTCGAGGGGGACGAAGCTGCCCCGGCCGGCGAGGTAGTCGTACAGCGGCCGCAACTCGGCCTCGACCTCCAGGTTGTCGACCGTCTGCAGCTCGTCCTCCTCGCTCCTGCGCAGCGGGTAGACGTAGAGCTTGAGGTTGTTCTTGAACAGGCGCCCGAAGCTCTCCAAGATGCCGCCGGGCAGTTGGCCGTAGTAGCGCTCGTCGAAGAGCTCCAGGAGGCTCGGGATGCCCATGACGATGCCGATGCGCTCAGCGGTGCGCCAGGCCAGGTAGGCCGCCAGGCGGTAGTACTCGAAGTAGTCGGAGATCATCACCGTCATGCCGCAGGCGCCGAGCAGCTCGGCCCGGGCCAGGAAGTCGCGGCGGTCGACCTCGGCGTCCTCCCCACGGAGGTTGCGCATGGTGAGCTCCATGAGCGGGAGCACGGGCCGACCGGCCACGGCCGGATCGGCTTCGAACTTGGCCAGGGCGCACTCCAACATGTCGAGGTTCACCAGGGTGGTGGGGCGAAAGCTCCCCCGCTCCACCAGCACGGCCTTCTTTCGCAGCACTTCGCTGGGCTGGAGCACCTCCCGCTCGGGGCCGAACATGGCCACCCCGCTGAGCCCGAGTTGCACCAGCTTCATGGCCATCAGCCGGTGGTCGACCGAGCGGAACTCGATGCCCTGGAACTGGATCAGGTCGATCTCGATGCGCCCGGTGCTGAGGCGGTCGAGCAGGCTCTCGATGACGCGCTCGGGCTCCTGGCGCTCGAAGAAGGCGCCGTGGAGGAGGTTGACCCCGACGATGCCGAGGGCCTCCTGCTGGAGCGACGCCTCGTTGTCGAGCATGCGGACGTGGATGACGATCTGGCTGGGCTCGTCACGGGGGTAGGCCTGGAACTTCACGCCCATCCACCCGTGGCACTCGTTGGCTCCCTTGAAGCTCCGGGCCACCACCGTGTCGGCGAAGGCGAAGAACGACGAGCTGTCGCCCCGCTGGTCGCTGAGGCGATCGATGTTGAGCTGGTACTCGTGATCGAGCATGGCCTGCAGTCGGGCCATCGACACGTAGCGATCGGTGACGCCGTACACCGCGTCGCTGACCGCCATGTCGTAGGCCGACATGGACTTGGCGATCGTCCCGGCGGCGCCGCCGGCCCGGAAGAACCAGCGCACCACCTCCTGGCCGGCGCCGATCTCGGCGATGGTGCCGTACCAGCGGGGGTCGAGGTTGATGCGCAGGGCCTTTTGATGGGTGTCGGCGCCGAACTCTCTCGTCACTGCACCATCCTGTCCTCCTGAGCCCGAGTTGATGTCATCGCGGGCGACAGAGGTCGGCGGCTCGCCGCCCCGAGGCGATGCAGGCGGGCAGCCCGACGCCGGCCAGGGCGGCCCCGGCGAGCGCCACCCCGGGAAGTTGGGCCGCCACCTCGGCCTCGGCGAGCGCCATCCGCTCGAGGTGTCCGGGGGCGTACTGGGGAAAGGCCCGGCGCCAGCGGGTCACGCAGACCTCGCTCGGTGCGACGTCGATGCCGAGCGCCTGGCGCAGCTCCAGAGCCAGGCGGGCGACGAGCGCATCGTCGTCGAGGGCCTCGGCCCGGGCGTCTCCGGCCCGCCCGGCCGAGACCCGCAACACCACCTGGTCGCCGGGATCGAGGTGGGACCACTTCGACGAGGCCCACGAGCAGGCGGTCATGAGCCGGCCCTCCCCCCTGGCCACGAGGAAGCCGCTGCCGTCGAGCGGGCGGGCGAGGGCGGCCACCGGGAAGGCCAGGGCCACCAGGGCCACCGACGCGTAGTGGATCGCCGCCAGGGTCGTCGCCGCTCCCGGGGCGTGGGGCGCCAGCAGGGGGGCGGTCACGTGGGCGGGCGTGGCCACGATCACGGCGTCGGCCTCCAGGACGTCCGAGGCCAGCCGCACCCGGTACCCGCCCTCGGCGGGGCGCTCCAGGGCAACGACCGGCGCGCCGGTGCGCACCTGTACCCCTGACGTGGTCAAGCGGGAGCTCAGGACCTCGACCAGACGGGACAGTCCACCGGGCAGGGTGAGAAAGGCCGGGCCCCGGTCTCGCCCATCCCTACCGGTGACCCCCCGGGCGCCTCGCACCAGGCTGCGCTGCCGGCGGGCGACGGCCAGGGCGGGGGCGGTCATGTCGATGCTGAGGCGGTCGGTGTCGCCGGCGTTGATGCCCCCCACCAGCGGGTCGACCAGGGTGCGGTGGACCTCGTGGCCCAGGCGACGGCGAACCACGGCCCCGAGGGCCTCGTCGTCGCCGGCCGAGCGCGGGCCCGTCACCAGCGGTTCGAGTGCCACCCGGACCAACCCCAACGGGGACAACACCCGGGACCGGGCCAGGGCGAGCCAGGAGGTCGGCACCCCGAGCACCAGTCCCTCGGGCAGGCACCGCAGCCGACCGCGGGTCCACACGTAGGCGGCGCTGGTGGCCGGAGCTACGAGCTCGTCGGCCAGACCCAGCTCCCGGCACAGCTCCACCGCCTCGGGCCGGCGGGCGAGGAAGGCGTCGGGCCCGAGGTCGAGCGAGACCCCGGCGAAGTCGGCGGTGCGCACCTTTCCCCCCAGACGATCGCCGGCATCGCACAGCGTCACGGCCACGTCGGGCCGGTCGGCCAGGTGGTGGGCGGCAGCCAGGCCGGCGATGCCCCCGCCGACGATCACGACCCTCGTCATCCCCGAGCCCCTGGCGTGGCTCGGCGCCGGGACTGGCAGGATGGGTGGGTGAGCAGGCGCAGCATCGAGGCCGAGGTCCTGGCCCCCACCGGGGGGATGCAACGGCTCCGGGTCGACCTGCACGGCGTGGCCACCTTCGGTCCGGGCGATGCCCACACCGCCATCCGCTGGGAGTGGATCGAGGACATCGCCGCCCACGACCACAGCGTCGACGTGCAGTCGGCCCGGGCCACCATCACCATCCCCGCCGGCACCTTCGGCTTGGCCCCCGCCGCCCTGGTGGCCCAGCTCGAGCGGGCCCGCTCGATCGTCGAGCGGACCGACGTCATCGAGGAGCTGTCGTAGACCGGGCGAGGGTCGCCACCCGCTCGGCCAGGGCGCCGAGGACGGCTGGATCGTCGTTGACCACGGCGGTGCGGGCAAAGGCCAGACCCAGCTCGCCGGCGCGGTTGCGGGCCTCGACGTCGAGGTCGTAGAGCACCTCCAGGTGGTCCGAGACGAACCCGCACGGACACACCAACACCCCCTCGGCCCGCCCGGTGCCGGCGAGGTCCTCGAACACGGTGAGGACATCGGGACCGATCCAGGGCTCGGGCGTGCGCCCGGCGCTCTGCCACGCCACCGTCCAGTCGGACCAGGGTGACAAGCCCAGTTCGCCGGCGACGGCGGCGCCGGTGGCGCGCACCTGCTCGGCGTAGGGGTCGCCACCGGCCACCACCCGCACGGGCAGGGAGTGGGCGGTGAAGAGGACCTTGGTGGCGGCCGGCAGCACGCCCAGGCGCCGGCGCACCTCGGCCACGAGGAAGGCCAGGTAGCTGGGCTCGAGGTGCCAGTCTTCGACGGCGGACACGGCCAGCGTGGGGTCGAGCCGTGCCGTGCGGTCCCGGAGCCGGGACAGGTACTCGCCCACCGAGCCGGCGCTGTAGTGGGGGGCGAGGACCACGCCGACCACCTGGTCGACGCCCTCGGCGACCAACGTCTCGACCGCGTCCTCGACGAAGGGTGCGGCGTGCTTGTAGCCCACCTCCACCCGGAAGCCCCCGGGCCTGTGCTCCTCCAGGGCGACGGCCAGCTGCACGGCCTGGGCCCGGGTGTGGCGGCCGAGGGGCGACACCCCGCCGATGGCGTCGTAGCGCCGGATCAGGTCGGCCAGCAGCTCAGGGGTGGGGGGCCGGCCCCGGCGCACGTGGGTGTAGTAGGCCTCGACGTCGTCGAGGCCGGCTGGCGTCCCGTAGGCCATGACGACCACGCCCGTAGGGGTCACAGCCGGCCGTCCTCGCCGTTGTGGTGGCGGAAAGCGGCCGGGAACCCCCCGCTTTGGCCACCAGAAGGCGGACGGGACCAGGAAGGATCAGCGGGCGCGGCGTGGACCTGGTCGACCACCCGGCGCAGGGCGTCGGGATCGGTGTCGGGGAGCACGCCCCAGCCCAGGTTGAACACGTGCCCGGGCCGGCCTCCGTTGGCGGCCAGCACCTCCTCTACGCGGGCCCCGAGCACGTCGGGAGGGGCGAAGACGGTGACGGGGTCGAGGTTGCCCTGGACGGCCACGTTGGGGCCCAGCCGGCGCCGGGCGTGGTCGAGCGGGGTGCGCCAGTCGACGCCGACCACGTCGGCTCCGGCCTCGGCCATGGCCTCCAGCAGGTGGCCCGCCCCGACGCCGAAGTGGACCCTCGGTACCCCGAGGTCGGCCAGGCCCTCCAAGACGCGGCGGGAGGCGGGCAGGACGAAGCGGCGGTAGTCGGCCTCGGACAGCGCACCCACCCAGGAGTCGAAGAGCTGCACGACCTGGGCGCCGGCCGCCACCTGGGCCCGCAGCGTGGCCAGGGCGATGCCGGCCAGGCGGTCGGCCAGGTCATCCCACACGTCGGGCTCGCGGTACATGAGGGCCTTGGTGTGGCGGTAGTCGTTCGACTTGCCTCCCTCCACCAGGTAGCTGGCCACCGTGAAGGGGGCGCCGGTGAAGCCGATCAGGGCCACCTCGGGGGCGAGGGCGGCCCGCACCAGGCGCACCGTCTCCAACACGTAGGGCAGGTCGGCCTCGGGATCGAGGGGGCGCAGGCGGGCGAGGTCGTCCTTGGTACGAAAGGGCCGATCGACCACCGGGCCCCGATCGGGGCGGATGCTGATGCCCTCGACCACGGCTTGGAC
>JAUJLZ010000061.1 GCA_030447125.1 Acidimicrobiales bacterium | reverse complement strand
CGTTCAGCCAATCGCCCTCCAGGCCTCGAGCCTCGGCCACGCGCCGGGCCGCTTCGTACACGGCGACCTTGGGCTCGAAGACGGCGTCCATGTCCCGGGTGGCGCGGCGGGTGTTTTAGGCCAGCACCATGGCCGCCCCCTCGACCACGAACATCTCGCCGTGAATGCCTTCGGCATCGAGTTCCGCCGCCAAGTCGCCGAGCAGCGTGGAGCGACCGGTAGGGCGTGACGAACCACCACTCGTGGAGGAAGCGGCCGGGGGCCAGGGTCCACGCCGGGACGGGTAGGCCATGGTGGAAGCACAGGTGCTCAGCGGTGGCCGCCAGCAGGGCATCCCATCGACGGTCGCCACTTGTCGGCGGCTCCTCGGCGACAAGGACTCCCCGCTCCGGCCCATCGACCCGTTCGAAGTCGACCACCAACTGAGCCACCTAGCGGAGCGCCTCGTGGCGGTCTGGGGATCAACGCTCAAGCAGCGCCGGATCTCGGCCGCCACAGCGGCACTACCCCGGTCGGTCGGCGGCGGCGGCGAAGGCCTCCAGCAACTCGCAGTCGTGCTCGTAGGAGAGCAGGGTGCAGGCGTCGGGGACGGTGAGCCAACGGGCTTCGTCGACCTCGTCGTTGGCGACGAACTCGTCGTCACCACCGAGGGTCATCACCCAGTAGCGGACCTCCTTGGTCCGCCCCTTGCGGTCGACGTAGGAGACCACAGGTAGCTCCGGGCCGAGGACACAGCTCCAGCCCGTCTCCTCCTCAACCTCACGCAGGGCGCAGGCTTCATCGGACTCACCCGGGTCGCACTTGCCCTTGGGCAGGGACCAGTCGTCGTAGCGGGGGCGGTGGACCACCACGACCTCGGGCTCGCCCGAGCGACCGAGACGCCACACCACCCCGCCCGCCGCCCGGACCTGTGGTGTCGGCGCCGTGATCGGCGGACCTGGGCTCATTCGGTCAGCCACGCTCGTAGCTTGCGCCGGCTCGCCTGCTCCCAGGCCTCGGTCCACGTGTCGCGGGTGCGCACCGCGATCTCCCGTTGAGCGGCGATGAGCTGGCCCGCCACCAGAGCCTCCGTCGCCCCGAGCTCGGGTGCCACCGACCGCAGCCAGGCCTCGGCCACGACTGCGTCCTGGTGTTCCCCCAGCACCTCCTGGAGCTCGGCCACGGCGCCGGCGAAGCGCTGCGCCGGCTTGCCCACGGCCAGCGCGGCCACGTCGGCCGCGTAGCGACAGCGCTTGGCTCGGATGCGGACCTGGTGCAGCTCCTCGTCGGGGCCGTCGGGGTCGACGGCCTCCACCGCCCGGCGCAGGTGCTTCCACGGCTTGCGGACGAGCATGGGCAGGACCTCGGCGGCCGGTCCCTCAGCTTCGGCCAGGAGCCACCGGTCGCCCGAGACGATCACGGCGGGGGCGCCGGCGGGCACGGCGGGGACGGGCTCGGGCCGGTGGGGATCGAACGAGCCCACCAGCCGGTCCAGGAGCAGGGCGTAGCGACGGTCGTCGAGCATCCCCAGCAGGCGTTGACGGGCCGCCGATCGTTCGGTCCGCAGGCGACCCAAGAGATCCTCGGCGGCACGGGCGTCGCGCCGGTCGAGCCCGGCCCCAGCGCTCTCGAGGCCCTCCAACAACACGTCGGCGTCGCGCACGGCGCCCAGGCCGGAGGCGATCCACTTGAGCTCCGACCGCAGCTCCTTGGCCCAGTCGTCGTCGAGCAGCGGGGCGTAGGTGCGCAGGTCGCTACGCAGGCGCCGTGTCGCCACCCGGGCCTGGTGCACGGCCTCGGCGTCTTCGCCCAGACGCACGCCCACGTCGTGGGTGAGCAATCGCCGCACCGATGCCCGCAGGCCCGAACGGATCACGTCGGCGGCCGAGTCGTACCGCTCCACCACAGGCTCGGCCAGCTCCGGCGGCTCCGAGGTCCGGGGACCGAGCGCTCGCATGACCTTGGGCGTGGGATCGGCCGGTCCGGCGCCGGCAGCGCGCAGGCGAGCCACGACCACGTCGAGCAGCTCGGGGTCGGCCCGCCCGCCCAGCTCGACTTCCACCTCCCGGAAGCGCAGCGCCAGGTGTTGGCCGTGAAGCACCGAGACCTCGTCGTCGACCACCTCGACGGCCACCACCCCCGTGGCGTCGACGAGGGCCACGCTCCGGCGCCGTGTCTGCAGTCGAGCCACCGGCACCAGCGTCGACGTGCGCACCCAGGACACCACCAGGGCGGCCAGTTCTGGAGGTACCGCCCGGTCATCTCCAGCGACTGTCAGCTCCCGGCGCGACAGCCACCCGTCGCCTTGCCCCTCGCCGCTGGGGAGCTTGAGGGTCCAGCCCTCCGCCGAACGGTGGCGCAGGGTGGCACCACTGCGTGCCAGGCGCAGGTCGGAGGTGTCGTGGTAGGTGGCGTGGAGCTCACACTCGCTGCCGGTGACGACGTGCAGGCCTTCGACCAGGCCGTCGAGCTCGGGGAGGCGAAACCCCGGCCACACCCCGAGCTTGACCTCTCGCTCGAGGTGAGATCCCGGTCCCATCCTCATCCCCCGCGAACCATCCCGCCCACTTCGGGCTCGCGCCGCTTGGCCCGACTCCCGGCCAGGCGGCGCAGCTCCACGTGGGCGTTGACGCCCTCATCCTCGACTGGTTCCACCTTGGTCCACTCGCCCCCGGGGCCGAGCACCCAGGCCAACTCGTTGTCGGCAAGGTTCACGTCGAGTATCTGTTGCAGGCGGGCCTGGAGGTGGGCGTCGGTCACCGGCACCACGGCCTCCACCCGGCGATCGAGGTTCCGGGGCATGAGGTCGGCCGAGCCGATGTACCAGGCCGGTTTTCCCGGTCCGATGCCGTTGGCGAAGTAGAAGATGCGAGAGTGCTCCAAGAAGCGGCCGACGATCGAGCGCACCCGGATGTGCTCCGAGAGCCCGGCAACTCCCGGACGCAGGCAGCAGATGCCCCGCACCACGAGGTCGATCTCCACGCCGGCGCACGACGCGGCGTAGAGGGCGTCGATCATGTCCACGTCGACCAGGCTGTTCATCTTCATGATGATCCGGCCCGTGCCCGACTCGGCCTCGCCTTCGCCGGCGATGAGCTGGGCCAACCGGGGCCGTAGGGGCCCAGGGGCGACGAGGAGCTTGCGGAACTGCTCCTGGCGTCCGTAGCCGGTGAGGTAGTTGAACAGCTGCGACAGGTCGGCGCCGATGTCAGGGTCGCAGGTGAGCACCCCCAGGTCCTCGTAGAGCCGGGCTGTCTTCTCGTTGTAGTTGCCGGTGCCGACGTGGCAGTAGCGCCGTACGCCGTCGTGCTCCTGGCGCACCACCAGGCAGGTCTTGGTGTGGGTCTTGAGGCCGACCAGTCCGTACACGACGTGCACGCCCGCCTTCTCCAGCGCCCGGGCCCACGCCACGTTGGCCTGCTCGTCGAAGCGGGCCTTGAGCTCGACCAGGGCGGCCACCTGCTTGCCCGCCTCGGCCGCCCTGATGAGGGCCCTGACGACGGGACTGTCGGCCGAGGTGCGGTAGAGGGTCTGCTTGATGGCCAACACGTCGGGATCGGCCGCGGCCTGGTCCACGAAGGCGGCCACGGAGGTGGTGAAGGAGTCGTAGGGGTGGTGCACCAGGATGTCGCCGGCGCGGATGACGGCGAACATGTCGACCTGCTCCTCCTCGGGCCGGGCCAGGCGTGCCTGGGTGACCGAGGTGAAGGCCTCGTCCTTGAGGTCGGGCCGGGGCAGATCCCACACCGCCCACAACCCGCCGAGGTCCAGCGGCCCCGGGCCCACGTAGACGTCGTCGGCGCTGAGCTGGAGCTCGTGGGTGAGCAGGTCGAGGATCTCCCCATCGATCCCCTCGACCACGTCGAGGCGCACCGCCCGGCCGAAGCGGCGGCGGCGGAGCTCCACCTCGACGGCGGCGAGGAGGTCGTCGGCTTCGTCCTCCTCGAGGGTGAGGTCGGCGTTGCGGGTGACCCGGAAGGGGTGGTGGGACTCGACCACCATCCCCGGGAACAGGGCGTCGAGGTGCTCGGCGATGACCTGTTCGAGGGGCACGAAACGCTCGCCGTCGGGCATGACCACGAAGCGGGGCAGGAGGTTGGGAACTTTGACCCGGGCGAAGCGGCGCTCTTGGGTGTCGGGGTCGCGCACCATGACGGCGAGGTTGAGCGACAGGTTGGAGATGTAGGGGAAGGGGTGACCGGGGTCCACCGCAAGGGGCGTGAGCACCGGGAAGATCTGGCTCTCGAAGCGCTCGACGAGCTCCTTGCGATCGTCGTCGTCGAGCTCGTCCCAATCCGAGAGGTGGATGCCCACCCGACCCAGGCCGGGGGCCACCTGGTCGAGGAAGACCCGCGATTGACGCTCCAGGAGGTCAATGACGCGAGCACGAATGGCGCGAAGTTGCTGGACCGGGGTGAGCCCGTCGGGGGTGACCTTCTGCAGGCCGGCGGCGACCTGGTCCTTCAGCCCGGCCACCCGGACCTGGAAGAACTCGTCGAGGCCCTGGCTGAAGATGGCCAGGAACTTGGCCCGCTCCAGGAGGGGCACATCATCAGCTTCGGCCCGGGCCAGAACCCGCTCCCCAAAGGCCAACCAGGACAACTCCCGGTTGATGAAACGCCGCTGCTCACCTTGGTCGGGAACACCCGAGGCTTCAGCCCGACGGGTCTCGATCGTCTCGTCGAGAGGAGGTGCCACCGGTCCCGAGGCTAGCGCCGGGGCCGTCGCCGCTGCCGTCGCCGGAACCGTTCGTGACCGAGGTGCCGTCTCAGCCGGCCGAGGAGGCGGCGCCGCAGCGTCACCCAGGTGCGAGGAGGGCGGCGCCCAGGGCTCCAGCGAGGTCACCCAAGGCGGCGGGAACGACGCGCACCGGCGAGGTGGGCACGAACAAGCGGGAGCGCATGGCCTGTTCGACTCGACCCACGAAGCGTTCGCCCAGCTTGTCGCCCAAGCCGCCACCAACCACGACGAGCTCGAGGTCGATCAGGGCGACAGCCGACGCCACCGCCGTACCCAGGACCGCCACCGCATCGTCGAGGAGCTGGCGAGCCACGGTGTCGCCGGCATCGAGCGCCTTGGCGAACACGCTCGACTTCATGCGCTTGGACCCGGCCAACTCCACCAGCGCCGTGCGCTCGCCGGCGTCGTGACGACGGCGGGCCTCGGCCTCCATGGCCGCCCGACCGGCGACGGCCTCGAGGTGGCCGAGCTGCCCACATCCACAGCGGCGGGTGATCCCGGCCACCGCCATGTGGCCGATCTCGCCGGCGCCCCCTACCGGGCCCCGCCGCAGCTGGCCCTCGAGCACCAGGCCGCCACCGATGCCGGTACCCACCCACACCCCCAACACCTCGTTGAACCCCCGGGCGGCGCCCAGGCGGTGCTCGGCCAGCACGGCGGCGTTGACGTCGTTGTCGACGGCGATCCGGGCACCATCGAGGACCTCGCCCAGCTTGGCCGCCAGCGGCACCCGAGCTTCGAAGCCGGAGAGGTTGGGGGCCCGGACCACATCGCCGGTGGCGACGTCGACGACCCCGGGAGCGCCCACGCCCACCGCGGTGTCGGAGCTCGCGCCCAGGCGGCGCACGCAGTCGGCCACCGCGGCCACCACCTCATCGACGCCACCGCGCGGCGTGCTCACCTTGGCGTCGGCCACCACCTCACCGTGTTCGACCAGCACGCCCTGGACCTTGGTACCGCCGAGATCGATGCCGATGGTCGCCACCTCAGGAACCGGTCAACACCGACAACGCTTGGGTAGGGCTGCGGGGCTCAGGAGCGGTAGGCGGGATCAGGCGGGGCGGCCTCGTCGGGCAGACCCAGGTCCCACTGCAACAGCAGCCCCTCGCGCTCGGCGTCACGCGCCACTCGTTCACGATTGCGGCGGAATTGCGGGTCGTGGGGGGGAAGGAGCACGAGGCGGGCCGTCACCCGCTGGCGGAAGGCGTCGATGAGACGAGGATCGCCGAAGTCGGAGTGCACCTCCCAATGGGGTGCCACCGGGCCGAGGTACACCACGCGCACGTGGCCGACCGGGGCCTGGGGGGCGACGTTCTCGGTGTAGGTCACTCCGGGATCCTACTCGCCCTGCACCCCGCGGGAGCCAAGGGTGACCGTGACTTCCTGCTCCTCGCCGTCGCGCACGAAGCGGATCTGCAGCTCTTCGCCCGGCTCCCGGCTGATGATGGCGGCGCTCACCTCCGCCGCAGTCTCGACCGGTTCCCCGCCGATGCCCACGATCACGTCGCCGGCCGCCAGCCCGGCGGCAGCGGCCGCCGTTCCCTGTTGCACCTGGACCACAAAGGCGCCGTTGGCGCGGGTGATGCCGAACCGGTCCAGGGCCTGCGGGTTGACGTTGTCGAGGTCGGCGCTGCTGATCCCGAGGAAGGCGCCGCCGCGCACCTCACCTCCACCGCTGCGCAGCTCCTCGATCAGCGGCTTGACCGAGTCGATGCTCAGGGCGAAGCCGATGTTCTCGGCCCCCCCGGCGATGGCGGTGTTGACCCCGATCACCTGGCCCAGGGCGTTGACCAGGGGTCCTCCGGAGTTCCCGGGGTTGATGGCTGCATCCGTTTGGATGAGGCTCTCGAGTGTGGCCCCGTTGGGCTCGGTGATGCTGCGGTTGAGCGCCGAGACGATGCCTGTGGTCACCGTCGGGCTGGACCCCAGGTTCAAGGCGTTGCCCACCGCCACCACGTCGTCGCCCACTTGCATGGCCGAGCTCTCGCCCAGCGTCACGGTGTCGAGGCCGCTCACGTTGCGGGCCTGCACCAGGGCCACGTCGGACGAAGGGATGCTGCCCACGAGATCGGCCGGCACCTCCCGCCCGTCGGCCAACATGACCCCGATGGAGCGGGCGCCGTCGATCACGTGAGCGTTGGTGAGGACCAAGCCGCTGGGCTCGATGACCATGCCGCTGCCGGCGCCCGAGACCAGCTGCGGCCCCACGTTGGTAGGGGCCACACCCTCGACGGTGATGGACACCACGCCGGGGCGCACGGCGTCGATCACCCCCTGGATGTCGAGCTCCTCCCCGTCGAGTTGCAGGGCGGGGCGGGCGAAACCGGGGCTCGCGTCGCCCGCCTGGCCGCTGCCGAGCAGACCCGAGGCTGCCGCGGCCACCAACACCAGCACGGCCACGGCCGCCCCGGCGACACCGCCCGTCACCGCCGATCGCCAACCGCGAGCGGCGGGCCGGCTCCCGGCCGCAGACGGTGGTGGGGGTGGCGAGGGGAAGAAGCCGGGGGGGAGCGGGCGAGCATCTGTGGGAGGAGACGACGGGGCGTCGAGCCAGGCCGGCCGGACGGGCGCCTCGACGGAAACCCTCTGGTCGTCGCTACCACTGGCCTCCCAGGGGGGACGGTTGTCGTCGTTCTCGTTCACGTCATCTGCTCCTGAATGGTCGTTGGCGGGCGATCTCGACGCATCCGCTCGTCCCAGCACCAGGTTCGGGCGACATCACCCAGGTTTCGGGAACCAAATGGGCGTCGGCTCCGTAGAGGGAGTGGCGGGCGACTGGAGGCGTGATGGATACCTCATGGATGGCCAAGGGAAACTGCAGGGACGAACCCCCGTCCCGATTCTTCCCCAGTGACGGTGTGGGTGTCGACGTGGCCCGGCGGATCTGCGCCTCGTGCCCGGTCAAAGAGCCCTGCCTCGAGTACGCCCTCGACCAACGGGTCGACCATGGCGTGTGGGGCGGCGCGTCCGAGCGCGAACGGCGTCGCATCCTGAAGCGGCGGCGGGAATCGGCAGCCTCGTCGGCGGGCGCCGACCAGCTGGCCGCGTCCACCCCCGTGGCCCGAGAGGATCGCGCCGCCGTCACGGGCTGAGGGCCTCAAAGACGCCCACACCGGCATCGCTCACCCGCTGGGCCAGCGACAGCGGGCGGGGCTCGGGTACCGAACGGGCGGCGTCGGTCACCGCCTCGCCCGGTTCGTCACCGACCACGGTCACCACGACGCCATCGCGCTCGAAGACCACCACTCGACCGGCGATCTCGTCTCCCTCCCAGCGCCACCCCGTCACCCCGGCAACCTCGATGCTCCATCCCTCGGACGGAAGGCCGGCCCCGTCGAGACGACCACGGGCCTCGAACAACGACAGCCCGTAGCGGCCGTGGCGGTAGACGAGGTGCAGGCCCTCGGGGTGGGTGAAGGCTTCAACCAAGCGGTAACCGCCATCCAGGCGAACGGGGGCTCGGAACGGTGCGGGCACATCCTCGGGATCACTCGCCGTGGGGCTGGGAGGTGGGGTGAACCGCTCGCCCTCCAGGGGATCAGCGCCCCCGTCGATGCCAGCCAGGCCGCCCACCGCCAGCACGGACAGCGCGGCGGCGTGGCGTCCCACGGCTGCGTCCATCGCCGGTTCATAGGGGCGGGGCTCTGCTCCGAGGACCGACAGCGCGAACAGGGCGAGACCGGCCGCCGCCCCGGCGCTCGCCCGGACCACACCCGGCCTGGGGCGACGGCGAGGGGCCAGAGCCACGACCAGCGCGCCCTCCCCCTGGTCAGTGGTCCGGCGGGCGTCGTCCCGCCGGTACCGGGCCACCGCCAGGTCGACGAACCCGGGTGGCGGCTCCACGGGCGGGAGGTTGCGCAGGGACCATCGCGTGGCGCGCGTCCACTGCAGCTCCTCGGCACACTCCCTGCAACCCGCCAGATGCGCCCGGACGATCTCTGCCGTTCGGGGGTCCAGCTCGCCGTCGAGAAGGCAGGACAGTGCCTCTCGGGGGTGGGCGTCGAAGTCACCGTCGGCGAAGGGATCGGTGATGGTCATCCCAGGCGCTCCCGCAAGGCGCTGCGGCCCCGATGGATTCGGCTGCGCACCGTGCCCACCGGCACCTCGAGTTGCTCGGCGATCTCGTCGTAGCGCAGGCCCACCACATCGCACAGCACCACTGCGACCCTGAAGTCTTCGGGCAGCGTGGCGAGCACCGACTGGATCTCCTCGGGAAGGGTCGTGGCCGCCAGCGTGGCCTCGACGTCCTCCGACGACGCCATGATCGCGTCGGTGTCGTCGGGCAACGCCTCGGTAGGGCGCCGCCGCCGGCTCCTGGCCTCGTCGAGGAAGGCGTTGGTGGTGATGCGGCTCAACCAGCCCTCCAGTGACCCGGGCCGGTAGTTGACCAGGCCCCGGCGGACCTTGAGCAAGACCTCTTGAACCAGATCCTGGGCATCGGCGTGGTTCCCTGTCAGTCGAAACGCCACGGTGTAGAGGAAGCGCCCTTGGTTCCGGGCGATCTCCTCCCACGTGGGTGCTGCAGGGGGAACGTCGGGCGGTGGCAGTCAGTTCCCAGCG
>JAUJLZ010000060.1 GCA_030447125.1 Acidimicrobiales bacterium | reverse complement strand
CCGCCAGGGCGAGCGGGAAGCCGACGACCAGGGCGAGCAGCGCCAGCGTGGCGGCAAGTCCCGTGATCGCTTGCTTGATCGAGCTACCCATCTTCGAGGGGCTCCGTGAGAGCAGTGGCGGTGTGCACGGCGGTGACCGTGCGTGTGGGGAGTGGGAGGATCCGCATCGGCTGGTGCACGTCGACGGACACGGTGATCTCGGCGCCTTCGACGACCATGCGGCCGGTGTGGCCGGTGCGGGCGAGGTAGCCCTCAGCAGCGGCGGCCGCCCGGAGCGGATCGAGGACGGCGGTGCCGGTGGCCCGGAGCTCGTTGAGGTCGATCTCCTGGGCGCCAGCTCGAGCGGCGTTGGAGGCGAGGTCGCGGGCGGTGGCTTGCGCGGCGATGATCTGGCCGCCGTCGTAGGCCAGCCCGGCGACCATCACCAGGCCGAGGGCGACGACGGCGACGAGGGCACTGACCGACCCCGTCTCGGCCGATGCTCGGCGGCTCACAGGTCCTCTCCGCGGTGGCGGTCGATGACCTCGACGGAGCGGGCGACGAAGGTGCGCGAGCCGGGGACGCCCAGCAGGCTGACGTCGCGCATCGAGGCGGTGCACCGGACCGTGACGGTGACGGTCCCCCCGGGGGCGAAGTTCGTGGTGTCGACCTCGGTCTCGAGTGTTCCGCAGGCGACGCCGCTGGCCGACAGGTTGGAGGCGGCGACCTCAGTGGCGGTGGCCTCGGCACCGTCGGGATGCTGGCGGAGCGATGCGGCTCGAGACGCCTCGGACGCCGCTCTGCGGACGTCACCCTCGGCTTGGGACACGCGGCCGGCGAAGACGACCAGGAGGAGCAGCGCGACGAGCGCGGGGGCGACGACGGCCGTCTCGACGGCGACTGAGCCTCGATCGTCCCAGCGGTTCTTCGTCATCGCTCGGGTTGGGGGATGAACCGTTCGGTCAGTGACTCGGCCACGGCGGTGACCGACCAGCGGACGCCGGGCACCAGCTGCGGTGCGGCACCGGTGACCTCGGCGCGGACGACATCGGCGCCTCGGTCGACGGTGATGCGGACCTCGTCGAGGTTCCCGGACTGGTCCAGGAACGACTCCGCCGCGAGGCGGCCTGCGTCCGTCGTTTCCCCGGGCATCTTGGCGGCGGTGACGGCCTCGAAGGCTGCCGCGCCGGCGACCTGCTTGGCGTGGAACCAGAGCCCGTACTGGACGATGAGCATGATCCACAGCAGGAGCGCGGGCATCAGGACGGCGAGCGCCGTGGCGGTGAGCCCCTCCTCGCCGCGAAGTCGCCGCACGGTGTCAGCCCTGGGGCGCCTGGGGATCGGGGATGTTGTTGGCGTTGTTTTGGGCGGCCGTAAAGATGATGCCCATGACCACGATGGCGGCGCCGACCAGGAGGAAGGTGACCACCGCGATCTCGGTGGTGGTGAGGCCTCGTTCGTCTCGTGGGTCGATGGAAAGCCGGGCGAGGGCGTAGTCCCAGGCGAGCCGGGCGACGTCGAGGGTGGTCATGGGTCTGCTCCTTCCTTTACGGGACGGGGTTGGACACGGTGGTGATCTGCTGGACGGCGGGATAGGCGATGAAGACGAGGAACCCGAAGAGCAGCACGGCGACGGGGATGGTCATCCGCTCGGTGGCCGCCTCAGCCGCCGCTTCGGTCTCGGCGACCTGGTGGCCTCGCAGGGAGTCGGCCTTGGCGGCAAGCGAGGCGCGGATGCGTGCCCCCTGCGAGCCGGCCAGCTCGACGCTGGCGGCCAGCTCGGCGAGCTCCTCGATGCCGAGCTCGTCGCCGAGCTCGGCGAAGGTGTCCCACGGAGACCGGTTTGTCAGCCGGGCCCGGTCCAGCGCTCGGCGGATCGACGCGAACGCCCAGCCGTCGCCGGCGTCGGCGGCGGAGTGCAGGGAGGTCTCGATGCCGCCGCCACCGGCGAGGATCACGTTCACCAGATCGAGGTAGCTCGACAGCGCGTGCCTGAAGGCCCGTCGGCGCCTGTCGGCCTCGTCTTGGAGCAAGAACTCGGGCAGCACGAACCCGCCAACGGCAACAAGGACCGCGGCTACGGCGAGAGCAAAGGGCGGGGGCGCCAGGCCGGTGAGGGTGAGGCCGATGCCGAGCAAGGACATGCCGAGGAGGCCGCCGAGGGCACCCACGAGCTTGTCGAGGGCGTGGCGTTCGGGTGTGCGTCCTGTCAACCGGAGCAGCTGGGCACGGTCGGCGCGGTCGCCGACGCCGGACAGCAAGCGAGCGGCTGCGGATCCAATCCGGTCGCCCGCGCCCAGCGACGGTCGCTGCTGGGTGGCAGGAGTGCCGGGCCGGGAGAGCGACACCTGCAGTGCAGCGAGGGGAGCAGGGCCGGGTGCGACCGAGCGGGCGACCAGCCAGGCGCCTGCGCCGATGCCGGCGCCGAGCAGGGCCAGGACGATCACCGGGAGGGCCCCCTGGTGGAGCGGGCGGTGAAGCGGTCAGGGATGTCGAGTTCGGCCATGCGGACGAGCAACCAGCCGCCGGTGGCGAAGATCGCGCCAACCACCATGAGGACGACTTGGCCGCCGGCGGCGTCGTAGACCTCGAGGTACTCGCGGTTGAGCAGGGTCAGGAGGACGACGGAGGCGCCGACCACGCCGACGATGACCTTGGTGGCGGTCCGCACCTGAGTGCGACCGACCTCGACGCGGATCCGCATGCGGGCCTCTCCTCGGATCGATTCGGCGAGCCGGCTCAGCAGGCCGGTGAGGTCGCTCGCCTCCATCCGCGCCGCGATCGTCAGCGCGGCGACAACCAAGTCGGCCGAGGGGTGAGCGACGTCCTCACCGAAGGCGCGGAGGGCGTCGGGCAGGCTGGCGTGCTCGATCCGCCGGACGAGCTGCGCGACCTCACGCCGGATGGGCCTCGGAGCTACAGGCCCGGTGGCGACGATCGCCTCCTCGAGCCCCGATGCGGCAGAGATGGAATCGCGGATCATCTCGGTCCAGGCCGCGATCGCCTCGGTCCTGGCGACCGACGCCTCGCGCGCCGAGCGCCCGCCGAGGAGCTTGGGCCCGAAGAGCACCGCCAGCGCCGCCATCAGGCCCCCGGCTGGCCACCCGGTCAGGGCCAGGGTGACCAGGGCGGCGGCGATGCTGGCGGCGAGGCGGGCGGTGCCGACCGCAGCAGCGAGCCGGGACACTCGGTCGCTCACGCTGGTGTCGAAGACCGGCCGTCCCAGCAGGCCGGCGATGAGCAATGACGCGCCGAGACCCGCACCCGCGGCCAGGCCGGCGATAACGAGGGTGCTCACCGGCGCCACTCCTGGGCTCGGTGCAGGAGGTTGGGGTCGAAGCCGTGCTCGGCGAGGACGTTGAGGGTGGCGTGGTTGGGCGGCGTGGCCGGTTCCGCTCGCCCGTCAGGCCCGGGCGACCAGATCTCGTTGGAGGCGATCTGTCCCGAGTCGGCCACACCGGTGACCTCGCGCACGCTGGTGGCGCGGCGGACGCCACCGACCCAACCGAGATGCATGATCAGGTTGACGGCGTTGGCCACCAGCAGGTTCGTCACGTTCGGGTCGAGACGCTCGCGAGTCATGGCGGCGTACATGGCGAGCCGGGAGAAGACCCCCTTGGAGGAGTCGGCGTGGATGGAGCACATGGACCCGTCGTTGCCCTGGCTCATGGCCAGGAGCATGGGCAGCACCTCGCCGCCGCGTACCTCGCCGACGATCACCCGGTCCGGGTCCATGCGCAGCCCGGCGCGGACACCGTCGGCGAGGCTGAAGGCGCCCACGCCCTCGGTGTTGGCCTCGCGCGCCTCGATGGTCTCGAAGTCGGGGTGGAGCTGGGCGAAGTGCTCGAGGCCGATCTCGAGCGAGTCCTCGATGGTGATGAGCCGCTCATTCGGAGGGATCTCGTTGATGAGGCAGCGAAGCGTGGTCGTCTTCCCCGTGCCGGTACCGCCGGCGACGATGATGTTCAGCTTCGCTCGCACCGCTGCGGCGACGAACTCGCCGAGGGCGACATCCATGAGGCCGAGGTCGACAAGCTGCTCGACGCGGTGGATGGCGAAGTCGTGCCGGCGGATCGTGACCGTCGGACGGCCCGTTACTGCCATCAGGGCGTGGAGGCGGTCGCCGTTCGGCAGGCGAAGGTTGAGCTCCGGGTGGGCATGGTCCCACCGCCGCTCGCTGCGGCCGACCCGGCGGGCGGCCGTGGCGATCAGCTCGACCAGGGCGTCGTCACTGTCGGCCACGGCGGGGCCACGTAGCTTGCGCCCGCCGCGGAGCTGGATCCAGGTGCAGTCGTGACCAGCGATGTGGATGTCGCGCACCTCGGGATCGTTGAGGAGGGGCTGGAGGCGACCGAGCCCGTGCAGGCGGTCCATGACCAGGGAGGTGACGGCATGCTCCTGCTCGGAGGTCAGCGGCGTGCGGCCATCGGCCAACGCCTGGCTGGCGAGCCGGCGGAGCTCGTCAGCGACGAGCTTCCGTGAGAGGGCCCGCTCGTCCGCCGGTGAGAGCCGTGGCCGGCCGGCGTCGTCGTCCGCGGCGTGGCGGCGCGTCAACTCCTCGCCCACCGCGGTATGGACGCGGTCGACAACCTCCGCGGGGACGCCCGGTGCGCCGACGTTGCCATCGAACCGCAGGTCGTCGCTCAGCGCGCTCATGCCTTCGCTTCCTCGACGAGCGGTGTGGGCGAAACCCGGACAGTGGAGGTCGTCGGCACGCCCGTCCGCCGGGCGATCTGCTCGGCGAGCGCTCGAGCACTGCGCATCAGCGCGGAGCGCGCCAAGCCTCGCCCTCCACTACCTGCCGAGAGGGCGTGGGCGGCACGCGGGTCGTGGGCGACGACACCGACGACGTCGCAGCCCAGCTCGTCGGTGACGTCACGCGCTGAGTACGGTCCGTCCCCCACGAGTGCCACCGCAACGTGACGGTTCAGGCCGCCCAGCGATCGCACCCGATCGGCCGCGGCGATCAACTGCTCTGCTGTCGGCCTGACGACAACGATCACCAACGAGGCGTGCGGGACGAGAGCGAGAGCTGGGCTGGTGGGTCCGAGCCGGCCTGCATCCACGACGACGTCGAGCTCCTCCTGGGCCGCAAGGGCGCGGACAAGCGCGCTGCCGGCGGTGCGCCAGAGATGAGTGGCACGCTCGGCCGACTCGGGTGCGACGACCACGGGCAGGCCGCCGGGGAGCCGCTGGGCGTGGTCGAGCAGGGTCTCGGTCGTCCCCAGGTGTCCAGCGGCGATACTGATGAGCCCGGGTTCGCGGCCCAGCCGGTGGCGCACCGCGAGCACGCCACCATCCGGGTCGGCCTCGACCAGGACGCCGCGCTCGAGCCACGCGGAGACGGCGAGCGAGACGGTGGTGACCCCGGGCGCCGAGCGCGCCGACGCGAAGGCGACGAGGCTCATCGGCCCACCATCACCAGCCGGACCGGCCCCCGCTCTGCGGCTGCCGCCACCCGGTTGGCGACGTCTTCCGGCATCTTCAGGGACACGAACTGCCGGCCCTGCGTCCCGATCTGCTCGACCGCGTACACCTCGGCGTGACGTGCGAGCACCGCCGAAGAGGCGTCCGGAGGCGACGGCCCGTCGACCATCCCGCCGACCACGTTGACCAGATCGCCCGGGAGCAGACCCGGTGCCGGGAACTGGCCAGGATCCATCGCCAAGCCAATGACACCGTCGTCCGGCCCGAGGGACGCACGAGCCACCACGTGACCGCGCGTGAGGAGCGTCCCTTCCTCGAGGGCCGCCACGGCGACGCGGCCAACCACCTCGGAGGATGCAGCCCCCGGCAGATGAGCGATCGGCTCGTCACTCGGGACGTAGACCACCCGCAGGTCGCCCGGCTCGATGACCTCCCCGCGGGCGACGTTCGACGCCAGGGCGAGCGCCGGTACCTTGTCCGTCGCGTTCATGTGCCACAGCACGGCCGCGAGCGAGAACCCGACCATCAGGACCACGCCGATGGCCATCTCCGGCAGGCGCGCCCGGCGGGGCGTGGGTTCGAGGCTCGGCGCGTCGGTTCGTACGCGGGCGCCGTCGCCGCTCAACCTTGGGGTCGTCAGTGCCACGTCGCCTCCTATCCGGTATTGACGGCTTGAATCTCGCCCACGCGGACCTGCGTGGAGGCGCTCCGAGTCACGGCGCCGAGGGATCCGCCGGCGCCGAGGTTCGAGGTCCAGTCGACCTCGAAGTAGACGGTGACCGTGAGGGTGAAGGTGCCCTCGGGCTCACCGGCGGACGAGCGCCGGTACGTGTAGGAGCAGTAGGTGGCGTCCTCGCTCATGCCCCGGCGCCACTCGACCCCCGGCCCTAAGCACACCGTGCGGCCACCGTCCCCCATGCTCCACTCCGATCGGACCGGGCGAGCGGTGACGGTCGACGACACGGCACCAGCCGATGCCGTCGCCGAGTACGACTGCCACCAGGCGTTGTCCACCCACAGCCACGTCTTCATCTGCGGGTAGAGCTCCCGATCGGCCGACGGGCTCGTGGCGAGGGGCGGGGCAGGGATCGCCACCGACTCCCTGGCGCTCAGCGCCAGTTGCCTCGGATCCGCTGGCGCGCTCTCCGGAGCGACCTGGACCGGCCGGCCGTCGCAGACCTGCTCGAGCCATCGGCCCGTGTCGGAATGCTGGCGCGTCCCCTCCGGCTCGTAGACGGCGAACTCGAGGTCGTCGTCGATCACGACTCGCCAGAAGCAGTTGCTCTGCGACCCTCCGCCCGACCCGCCACCGGTGAGGACCACGTCACGGGCCTCGGCTGTCGGATCGCCACTGGCGTCGACGAAGGCGCCAGCGGTTCCGTCCGCCCCGCCGCTGCCATCTGCCAGCGCGACGGTGGCCTGGACGACTGAGCTGGCGCCGCAGGCTGCGAGCGCGGTCAGAAGTCCGGAGATTGTGCGCACCCCGCCACCCCCTCCCACGTCTGAACTACTCGCGTGTGCACGAGCTTCCACACGCCGTCGATTCGGCGCATCGTGGCCTCGACGTTCCGAGTTCCAACCCGGTCGTTGACGACCTCGCCGGTAGTGACTCGGTACACCACGTCGTCGTCGGTGACGCAGTCCTGAAGCGTTGCCGTCTCACCATCCACGCGGACGACCTTCACGCGGTGCTCAGCGACGGGGTCATCCGCCGCTCGAAGCGCGAGCCCTTGGTCACGTCGCTGAGTCGTCTCCAGAACAACTTGCGCGAGCTGATCCTCGTCTGCGGACTCCCGCAGCCCGGGGTGGTCGGGGTTCACCGGCTCAGTGTTCGCTTCGAACCGGGCGTCCCAGAACGCGAGGTAGCGCTCGACGGCCTCTTCTTCGGCCGTCTGCTCCGGCTCGGTGGTCGTCGTAGTCGTCGGGCGGGTGGTGGTCGTCGTACCCGGCAGGGCTTCGCCGTCGTTCGAGCAGCCCGCCGCCGCGAGGACGAGCACGAGGGCGGCAGTGACCGACCACATCCGAATCGGAACGCCCGGGAGCGACCTGCTGTGTCGCCCGGTCAGAGACACGGCGCTCCTTCCCCGGCGCCATCGGAGGCGCACGTCCCATGGGATCGTGCCGGGGCGGGGATTTGGAGAGCTGGGACCTGGAGCTCGACCCGCCGACCGTGCGATCCGTCTGCGATGTCGGCCAGCCCGTTGCGGTCGGGCTGGCGAGACCGGGAGGTCATCGCTGGCCTCCGAACGGTACGGTACCGCGTCCCACGTACGGTGTATAGCCCTTCGCGTGGGCGGGCTCATGCGACCGCCGCCAGCCGCCGACGGAGCCGCCGCTCGGCGCGCCATCGGACGCAGGTGAGGGCGTGCTCGTCCTCGTCGCGCTCGGCCGCGACCTGCCGGAGCGGGATGTCCTCGATCCGGGTTTGCAGGATCAGGCGCAGCGCGTTGTCGCTGATGAACCCTTTGCGAGCCGCGGCGACGAGCTCGTCGATGGTCAACCGCGAGAGGGCGACGTCCTCCGCCGACGGGGCGCTCCCGGGACCCGCCACGGGGAGCCGCTGCGACGAGGTGGCGGCCCGGTGGGCCTGGTAGCGCTTGCGGACGTCGACGATGACGTTGGCGGCGACGGCCCCAGGCCGGTCCGGTGGGTAGGTTCGGATCCGGTCCCAGGCGATGGCGGTGATCTCCTCGAGGGCGTTGGGGTCGTCGGCGAACCGACGCAGCGCCATGTGAACCAGCCCGGGAAGGAGCGCCTGGAGGAGGGTCCGGGCCGCCAGCTGCTCGGTGGGTGCAAGCCGAGCGAGGGCGGCAAGGACGGCCGAGCTGCGGTCGGTGTCGCGGCGCTGGGCGAGGACCTCGCCGAGGTCGCCGAGTCCCTGCAGCGCCGGCTCGGCCCGCCTCCATCGAGCCAGGGCCGCCGCGCCGGCGGCGGAGTGCTCGTGCTCGGCCCGCCACTCGCGGTCGAGCGCTTCGGTGGTTCGCAGCATGTCGTCCTCCTCGTGTCGGATTGGCACGAGGAGGGTCGGCCAGCGGTTTCCGGTCGGCGTTCCCGGTGGCGTTCCGGTTGGCGTCCGTTTGTGCAATTTCTGCGGGGGAACCTGCTGCGGGAACCGGACCTGGCGTTGCGTCATGCAGGGATTGTGCGATGGAGGTTTCCGGTTTGCGTTCCCGTTGGCGTCCCGGATACGGCTGAAAGTGTCCCGAATACCGCCGCGAGCACGGGATTCGTAGGGGGTGGTCGGATCCCCCGCGAGACTTCCGGGCGCTGCGCGGCCTAGTGGGGCATGGAGACGCCGGCATCGCTGGAGGTCCATCCGGCCCCGCATCCCAAGCTTGAGGTGCACCGGGCGGGCTTCCCTCTCGACCACCCCTACATCGAGCAGTGCTGGACGCCCGTGCTCGGGCCCAGCTCCGTACTGCTACTGCGCCGGATCCCCTGGCTGTGGCGCGAAGCGACGCCGGCCGAGGTCGATGTCGGCGAGCTCGGCGCCCAGCTCGGGCTCGGGCGTGGGGACGGCCGCCACAGCCCCATCGCTCGGACCGTGGATCGGATCGTGCGGTTCCGGTTCGCCGCCTGGTCGGGGGCGGGCACGCTCGACGTGTTCACGGAGGCCCCGCCCTTGTCCCAGCGGCACCTCGACCGGGTTCCGCAGTGGTGCGTCGACCGGCACGAGCACCTGCTGAGCGCCCACCTCGAGGCACTCGGGCAGGCCGGGGCGGTGGCGCCGGCGGCGGTGTCGCCCTTTCGTCCGGGGTCGGAGGCTGCGCGCATGAGCCAGCAGCTCGACCAGCTCCCGACGGCGCGGATGTCTACCGGGAACCCCGGCCTGAGCCGATGACTGCCATCGCCCCAGGCTCCACGGCCGCCCGGGATCTCAC